>NZ_JBVHLU010000098.1:0-39658 GCF_055558835.1 Embleya sp. NPDC025285 | reverse complement strand
GACACGAAGCCCCGAGCGAGGCACCGCTTTTTCTTGGAGGAGCGAAGCGGGGGAAAGAAAAAGCGGTGCCTCGCGAGCCGGCGACGAAGTCGCCCGACAAACAGCCCCTCGCGAGCCGGCGACGAAGTCGCCCGACAAGCAAATCAGGCCCGGCCCGCCCCGGTCATCGTGATGCGCTGGAGCTCCACCGCGGAGCAGCGGTCCATCACCATGTCCAGGCCCGCGTCGCGGACGCGCTGGTAGGCCCGCTCGTCGATCACGTCCAACTGGAACCAGACCGCCTTCGCCTCGATCTTGACGGCCTGGTCGGCGATCTCGCCGGCATGTTCCGAGTTGACGAACACGTCGACCACGTCCACCGGGAACGGGATCTCGGCGAGCGTGGCGTAGCCCTGCTCGCCGTGCACGATCTCGGCCTTCGGGTGCACGGGCACGACGCGCTTTCCCCACTGGCGGAGGAACGCGGCTACTCCATATGCGGCGCGATGGGAGTTGGTGCTGAGTCCCACCACCGCCCACGTGTGTGTGTCGAGGATCCGTCGGATCGTGGCCTCGTCGCCGTACGGCATGCTGATGACCTCGCAGTCCTTGTCTCGCTGCTCGCGGTGCCCCCCGACAGACGGACGGCGCGGCGCCGTCGGCCCGGTGACTGTGCCCCCGGGGCGGGCCGGCTACTCAGGGGCGACCGAGTGCCCGGTACGTCCATCCTGCGCCGCGCCAGCGCACCGGGTCGAGGGCATTGCGCCCGTCGAGTACGCGACGTTGTGCGACGATCTCGCCCAGTTCGGCCGGATCCATCTCGCGGAACTCCGGCCACTCGGTCAGATGCAGCACCACGTGGGCGCCCCGGGCGGCGTCGAAGGCGGTCTCGGCGAAGGTCAGGCCCGGGTACATCTTCCTGGCGTTGTCCATGGCCTTGGGGTCGTACACGGTCACCTCGCCGCCCTGGAGCTGCACCTGGGCGGCGACGTTGAGCGCGGGCGAGTCGCGGATGTCGTCCGAGTTCGGCTTGAAGGCGGCGCCGAAGACGGCCACCCGGCGGCCCAGGAAGCTGCCGTCGCACTGCTCGCGGGCGAGGTCGACCATCCGGAACCGGCGGCGCATGTTGATCGCGTCCACCTCGCGCAGGAAGGTGAGCGCCTGGTCGGCGCCCAATTCACCCGCCCGGGCCATGAACGCGCGGATGTCCTTGGGCAGGCAACCACCGCCGAAGCCGAGGCCGGCCTTGAGGAAGCGGCCGTTGATCCGCGGGTCGAAGGCGAGTGCCTCGGACAGTTGCTCGACGTCGGCCCCGGCCGCCTCGCAGACCTCGGCCATCGCGTTGATGAAGGAGATCTTGGTGGCCAGGAACGAGTTGGCGGCGGTCTTGACCAGCTCGGAGGTGGCGAAGTCGGTCACCACGAGCGGTACGTCCTCGGCGAGCAGCTTCGCGTACACCTCGCGCAGCGCGGCCTCGGCCCGCTGCGAGCGCACGCCGATCACCAGCCGGTCCGGGTGCAGGGTGTCCTGGACGGCGTAGCCCTCGCGCAGGAACTCGGGGTTCCAGGCCAGCTCGGCCTCGGTGCCCACCGGCGCCAGCTCGGCGATCCGGACGGCGAGGCGCTCGGCGGTGCCGACCGGGACGGTGGACTTGCCGACGACCAGGCACGGGCGGGTGAGCAGCGGGGCCAGCGCGTCCACGGCGGCGTCGATGTAGGACACGTCGGCGGCGAACTCGCCCTTGCGCTGCGGCGTGTTCACACAGACGAAGTGCACGTCGCCGAACTCGGCGAGCTCGGTGACGTCCGTGGTGAAGCGCAGCCGCCCCGACGTGACGTGCGGGGCCATCAGCTCTTCCAGCCCGGGCTCCCAGAACGGCGTCCGGCCGCTCGAGAGGGTGGCCACCTTGTCGGGATCCACGTCCATCCCGAGGACCTCGAAGCCCAGCTCGGCCATGCACGCCGCGTGCGTGGCGCCCAGGTAGCCGGTACCGATGACCGTGATGCGGGGTGCCACGTACGTCACCTGACTTCTTCGTCGAGGGCGGGATGGAGCCTGATGGTGCCTGATGGGACGGGTACGGATGCCGTCCGTCATGGATCGTATCCGTCGCCGTCACGCCGGCGTCGTCGAATCGTGGCCGTGCCGATGCGGGCCCGGCCGGGGTGCGGCTGAATAATTGTGGGCGACCGTGTTGTTTACTGAGCGGTAATAAAACGCTGCTGCGTACGCGCCGCACATCCTTCAGTCGAGAGGCAGGCACCCGTGGCCGGACGAAAAGACTTCGACCTCTACCGCGTCTCCGAGGAGCACGACATGCTCCGCGAGTCGGTCCGCGCCCTCGCCGAGGCGAAGATCGCCCCGTTCGCCGCCGAGGTCGACGAGCAGTCCCGCTTTCCGCAGGAGGCGCTGGACGCGCTCACCGCGAACGATCTGCACGCGGTCCACATCCCCGAGGAGTACGGCGGCTCGGGCGCGGACGCGCTGGCCACCGTGATCGTGATCGAGGAGATCGCGCGGGTGTGCGCCTCCTCGTCGCTGATCCCGGCGGTCAACAAGCTCGGCACCATGCCGCTCGTGCTGTCCGGGTCCGAGGACCTCAAGCGGCGCTACCTCGGCGCGGTGGCGCGCGGCGACGGGATGTTCTCCTACTGCCTGTCCGAGCCCGAGGCGGGCTCGGACGCCGCCGCGATGAAGACCCGCGCGGTGCGCGACGGCGACTCGTGGGTGCTGAACGGCGTCAAGCGCTGGATCACCAACGCGGGCGTGTCCGAGTTCTACACGGTGATGGCGGTGACCGACCCGGACAAGCGCAGCAAGGGCATCTCGGCCTTCGTGGTGGAGAAGTCGGACGAGGGCGTCTCGTTCGGCGCGCCGGAGAAGAAGCTCGGCATCAAGGGTTCGCCGACGCGCGAGGTCTACCTCGACAACGTGCGGATCCCGGCCGACCGGATCATCGGCGCCGAGGGCACCGGCTTCGCCACCGCGATGAAGACGCTCGACCACACGCGCGTGACGATCGCGGCGCAGGCGCTGGGCATCGCGCAGGGCGCGCTCGACTACGCGAAGGGGTACGTGCGGGAGCGCAAGCAGTTCGGCAAGCCGATCGCGGACTTCCAGGGCATCCAGTTCATGCTCGCGGACATGGCGATGAAGCTGGAGGCGGCCCGGCAACTGACCTACGCGGCGGCGGCCAAGTCCGAGCGCGGCGACGCCGACCTGACCTTCCACGGCGCCGCCGCCAAGTGCTTCGCCTCCGACGCGGCGATGGAGATCACCGTGGACGCGGTCCAGCTCCTCGGCGGCTACGGCTACACGCGCGACTACCCGCTGGAGCGGATGATGCGCGACGCCAAGATCACCCAGATCTATGAAGGCACGAATCAGGTTCAGCGCATCGTGATGGCCCGGAACCTGCCGAAGTAGGCCCCTCGGTCCGCACGGGTGACGTGCGGAGCGCCACGATCCCCCGGCCGAGAGGCCGGCGAGGCTTCGGCCGGGGGATTCGGCGATCGCGGCGGCAACCGGAAGGGTCCACCTATGCGGGCGAGGCGGCGGGCGGCGGTGTCAGGGTCAGTCGCCCGTCCTGTTCCGTGTACAGCTCGCCGGTTTCCGGGCAGCGCCACCGGCCGTCGCCCGCGTCGGTCAGGGGCACGCCCGCGCGGCCGACCCATTTGATGCGGCGGGCCGGGACGCCGGCCATCAGGGCGTGGTCGGGGACGTCGCGATGCACCACCGCGCCGGCGGCGATCAGGGCCCAGCGGCCGATCGTCACGCCCGCGACGACCACGCTGCGGGCGCCCACGGCGGCACCCTGACGGACCGTCACGCCCTGGGCCAGCCAGTCCTTTTCGCCCTTGAGCAGGCCGTCGGGGGTGATCGCGCGCGGGTACATGTCGTTGGTGAGCACGACGGCCGGACCGATGAAGACGCCGTCCTCCAGCACCGCGGGCTCGTAGACCAGCGCGTGGTTCTGCACCTTGACGTTGGCCCCGACGCGGACCGCGGGCCCGATGTACGCGCCGCGACCGATCACGCAGTTCGGGCCGAGGACCGCGCCCTCCCGGATCTGGGCGAGGTGCCACACACGGGTGCCCTCGCCGATGGTTGCCGACTCGTCAACGTCCGCGCTGGGGTCGATTGCCACCCTCGAACGCTAGTGCTCACTCGGCCGCCACGCCCAGGAAATCGGCGAGGACACGGGCCGAACGCCGGCCGTCGTGGTGCTCGGCGACGTACGCCGGGCCGCGGGCGGCCAGTTCGCGGGCCGCGTCCGGTTCGGCGATCACCTCCTCCAGCACCTCGGCGAGCGAGTTCGGGTCCGCGCCGCGGATGGGCAGGTCGGACGGCAGGTGCGCGGTCGCCGACTCGTGCAGGTAGCAGATCGTCAGGCGGCCCGCCGCGAGCGCCTGACACGAGGTCATGCCGTAGGAGCCGCAGGCGAATTGGTCGAGCACGATGTCGGCGTCCGCGAACAGCGCCGGGAGTTCGCGGGCGGAGCGGCTCAGGACCCGCCGGTACTCGATCAGGCCGATCTCGTGCAGTCGGTGCAGGGTGGGCTCGATCCGCGCGGTGCCGTGCAGGAACGGGCTCGACATCACATGCAGTACGACCGGGCGTTCCCGGGTCAGCACCGGTGTGTCGGCGCGCCACACCCCGGGGTCGAGCGCGGGGGGCAGCCATACCGCGTTCGGTACGTCCGCGATCAGGTCGGGCGTGGCCACGAAGGTCGGCACGTCCAGGTCCCGCAGGATCGGCAGCAGCCGGTCCACCTTGGCCTGCAACGCGTGGGTGAGCTCGTAGCGCGGGTCGAACGGCGAGAACTCGACCCGGGCCCGGTGCGCCGCCGGATCGCGCACCTCCGAGCCGTACAGCACCAGTCCCAGCGCGATCCCGGCCGCCCGCAGCTCGGCCAGGTCGGTGTCCACCCAGGAACCGCCGAGTCGGCCGAACGCGGGCATCCCGCACTCCGCCAGGACGTGGGTGTAGCGATCCAGCACATGGGCGAGCCGGCCCAACTGCCAGCGGGTGGACAGCCAGTCGTCGGTCTCGATCGCCTGATCGGTGGGGTAACCCAGGGTGTTGGCGGAGGTGAGCGCGGACGCCTCGGCGCGGACGCCCGGCAGGTGCCGCTCGACCGCGCGGGCCCACGCGTGCCCCTGTCCGCAGGTGTTGGTCGGCCCGATGCCCAGCACCGGCGAGGACGCGGCCGGCGGCTGCGCGTCGGCCGCGAACGCGCGCACGTACGGCTCGTACGCCTGCGCGCAGCGCAGTGCCCACGCGTCGGCGTCGCGTTCGGCCTCGGCCCGGTGGGTGCGGCGGACCGCCTCCAGGTCGCGCTGGGCCATGATCCGGCGCAGTCCCTTGAGCACCCCACCGCCGTCGAGCGCCTCGACCGCGGCCCGCGCGGCGGCGAGCCGGGCGGTCTTGGCCGGGTCGACCGGCACCCGCAGCGAGCGCACCACGCCGGTCTCGGACACCCGCACCGAGGTGGTCACCGCGACCGTCTCGGCGGGCTCGACCCGCAGCACGTAGGCACCCTCGACCGGATCGTCCGGATGCTCCCCACCCACGTCCGTGTGGGTGACGACGACGCGCCGCAGCCGTTCGGGCGGGGTGAAGCCGCGATCCTCCGCGGCCTGCCGGGCGTCCGGAATCGCCACTCCAGCGGCCACAGCCGAGTCCCTGTCGCTCATCGCCGTCGTCTCCCAAGGCCGTGCCGACTGTTCACAGACTGTCACCGGGGACGAGCGGTGACCAGGGCGGCCACGTTACTTGGATTTACCGAAAGGACCCGGTTTCCGGCCGAAGAAGCGGCGAGTCGTCGGCTCGAGGCCGGCCCCGGAGCCCGATTCGTGGCCGCGGCCGAGGCCCGGCCGAGGCCGGGTCCGAAGCCCGATCCCGGGCCGCAGCCGAGACGACGCCTCTCCCGCACAACGCGAGGGCCCGGGTCGCACGCGCGCGACCCGGGCCCTCGGACAACCGTTGCCGGTGGTTCAGCTCAACTCGTCGGCCGGCCGCTCCGTGCCCGCCTCGACGCGATCGGCGAGGCTCTTCGGGCTGGTCAGGAAGCCGGCTCCCCAAGCCCCGTGCATCGTGGCGAGCACGATGGGCAGGCGGACGAACGCGGCGGGCCGCAGGCCGCGGCCCTCCCACGCGACGCCGCCCAGGATGGCCACCACGTAGCCGCCGGGCAGCAGCCAGCCGGGCCAGAAGCCGACCAGACCGGCCACCGTGCCCAGCGCGACCGCGAGCAGCGCGGCCGGCGGCGCCAGATAGCGAAGGTTGACCGAACCCTTGTGGTGCCGGGACACCACCCGCCGCCAACGGCCGTAGTTGAAGTACTGCTTGGCCAGCGCCTTGGGGGTCTGCCTGGGCCGGTAGGAGACCTTGAGCTCGGGCGAGAACCAGATCAGGTAGCCGGCCTGCCGGATCCGGTAGTTCAGCTCCCAGTCCTGGGCGCGCTCGAACTCCTCGTTGTAACCGCCCATTTCCTCCAGCACCTCGCGCCGGAAGACGCCGAGGTACACGGTGTCCGCGGGCCCCGCGCTGCCGCCGGTGTGGAAGCGCGCGTTCCCGACGCCGAGTTTGGAGGTCATCGCGCGGGCGACCGCGTCCTCGTACGGGGTGGTGCCCTCGGCGTGCATGAGCCCGCCGACATTGGCCGCACCGGTGTCGACCAGCAACCGGACGGCGGTGGAGATGTAGCCCGCGGGCAGGATGCCGTGGCCGTCCACGCGCACGATCACCGGATGGCTGGAGGCGCCGATCGCGGCGTTGAGCGCGCACGGGGTCCGACCGCTCGGGTTGGCGACGGTGTGCACCCGCTCGTCGTTCGCGACCAACCGGGCGGCGATGGAGTCGGTGTCGTCCGTGGACGGTCCGAGCGCGATCACCACTTCGATGTCGCCGGGGTAGTCCTGCGCGAGCACACGACCGACGGCCTCTTCGAGATGTCGGGACTCGTTGAGCACCGGCATGATCACGGAGACGGGCGGTTTTTCGGGAAGCGGCTCCGCTCGGCGAGCTGGGGGCTCGTGCGTGGCGGGCTCGTCGGCGGTGTGATTCATCGCCTTGGAGCGTACTGCGAATGGACCTGCCGACGGGCATCGACCGGGTGAGCGAGCGAGGGCGATCGTCGGCGTGCCGTCCTTGATCCCGCCGGATCCCGCTTTACGGTGGTTCGACGCCCACCGCAACCGTGGTCGGACGGGCAGGCGTCCTTCGGGTGAACGCGGGTACGGATGCAGATCCGCACGGTGCGCGCCGCAAGGGTGCGCGGCGAACGGCGGGACGACATCGGTCCGCGAGGAGGGACACCGCAGCCCATGGCGACGACCGGCGGCCGACCCCCGGCGAGAACCACCACCGGCGACCGGCCCGAGCGCAACGTCGGCCGCAACTGGCTCGTACTGATCACCGGCGTGCTCGCGGCGGCGATCCTGGTGACCAGCGGCATCGGCTGGGCGTGGGTGAAGCACTTTGACGGAAAGATCCAGCGGATAGACCCGTTCAAGGGCCTGGAGAACCGCCCGGGCACCGGATCCGGCAAGGACCTCAACTTCCTGGTCGTCGGCTCGGACAACCGCGCCGGCATCTCCAAGGACACCCTCAACAAGCTGCACGCCGGCGGTGAGTCCTGCGACTGCACCGACACGGTGATGATCGTGCACCTCAACGCCAAGCGGGACCGCGCGACCATCACCAGCCTGCCGCGCGACAGCTACGTGGAGTTCCCCGCGCACAAGGACAAGACCACCGGCGAGCAACGCGGCCCCTCCAAGGGCAAGATCAACGCCGCCTACACGCTCGGCGGCCCCCCGCTCACGGTCGCCACCGTGGAGAAGGCCACCGGCATCAGGATCGACCACTACATCGAGGTCAACTTCGTCTCGTTCGTCAGCGTCGTGGACACCCTCGGCGGCATCGAGATGTGTACGCCCAAGGCGCTGCGCGACCCCAAGTCCGGCCTCGACCTGCCCGCCGGCACCAGCAAGCTGGACGGCGTCAAAGCCCTCCAGTTCGTCCGCGCCCGGTACATCGCCAGCGACCCGACCGGCGACATCGGCCGTACCCAGCGCCAGCAGAAGTTCATGACGCAGGTGCTCGCGAAGGCGACCTCGTCCGGCACGCTGACCGACCCGCTCAAGCTCAAGAACGTGCTGGACGCGGTGCTCGGCTCGATCAAGGTCGACGACAAGATGAGCTCGCAGGACTTCCTGGAGTTGGGCGGCAAGCTCAGGAACCTGACCAACTCCGGGGTCACCTACGCGCAGGTGCCGCTCAAGAGCATGGACCACCAGGTCCCGGACTGGGGCTCGACCGTGTTGTGGGACGACGCCAAGGCGGCCGGTCTGTTCCAGGCCATCCGCGACGACAAGGACCTGATCGCGCCGCCGGAGAAGAAGCCCGACACACCGGGTGCCACCACCGCCCCGGCGCCGTCCCCGGTGTCGGTCGAGGTGGCGCCGGGCGACATCTCGGTGCTGGTGTACAACGGCGCGCCGACCACGGGCCTGGGGCCGCGCGCGCACGAGGACCTCAAGAACGCGGGCTTCGCGATGGCCGGCGCGCCGCGCATCTCGACCTCCACGGACGGGGCCCGCACGATCATCCGGTACGACCCCCGGTGGAACCGCTCGGTCAAGACGGTGCAGGCCGCGCTGCCGGGCGCGACGCTGGAGTCGGTCACCGGCCTGGGCCGCACGATCGAGGTGGTCGTGGGCTCGTCGTACCAGGGAACGACCCCGGTCCGGGTCGGCGGCGCGAGCAGCGAGCAGCCGTCCGTCGCGGCAACACCGAATCCGGCATACTCCGCCAAATCCGGTGACGAGGTCTCGTGTAAGAAGTGAGCATCAACTGTGGAACAGATGGTCGATGAGATGGGCATTCGGTTGCCTCGGGGCTGATCGAGTGAAAGCTTCGATCTCATGAGTAATTGGCCGCCGGGATGGGCGGATGGCGACCAACAGCCGCAGCAGCCCCCTCCGGGAACGATTCCGAGCCGCCCCGGCGGCCACTCCGCCGGTGCACATCCGGTCGGTGGGCCTCCGGCCGGCGGATATCCGCCGCAGTCGCCGGGTGGGTATCCGCCCGCGCCGGGTGGGTACCCGCCGCAGCCGGGCGGTGTCCCACCGGTCCGGCAGGCGCCCGGCCCGGACGCCTATCCGCCGCAACCACCGGTCGCCGACGCGCACGGCGCGCCCCCGGCGCCGGTGGGACCGCCGCCGCAGCGCGGGCCGAGCGGCCCCGGCGGGCCCGACGGCCCCGACGGGCCGCCTCGCCCCGGTGGTCCGCCGCGGCGCCCGCGCGGCCCGGTCAACTGGAAGAAGCGCATCCTGATCGGGATCGCGGTCTTCGTCACGCTGATCGTGGTGTTCGGCACCGTGACGTACTTCTGGGCCGACTCGAAGATCCGGCACGAGGACGTCCTGGACAACTACAAGGGCCGCCCGGGGTCGACCGCGGGCACCACGTGGCTGATCGTCGGCTCGGACAGCCGTGAGGGCCTGGACGCCGACGACCGCAAGAAGCTGCACACCGGCAAGGCCGCGGGCAAGCGCACCGACTCGATGATGCTGCTGCACAAGGGCAAGGGCGGCACCGCGCTGATCAGCCTGCCGCGCGACTCGTATGTGGACATCCCGGCGTTCAGCAAGAACGGCAAGACGGTCAAGGCGCAGAAGAACAAGCTCAACGCGGCCTTCGACCTCGGCGGCGCGCCGCTGCTGGCCCGGACCGTCGAGATGGCCACCGGCATGCGGCTCGACCACTACGCGGAGATCGGCTTCGGCGGCTTCAACAACATCGTCGACGCGATGGACGGCGTGGACATCTGCCTCAAGGGCCCGATCAAGGACGAGAAGTCCGGCGCGGACCTGAAGGCCGGCTGCCAGACGCTGGACGGTGCGGAGGCGCTTGCCTTCGTCCGCTCCCGCTACTACGACCCGGCGCGCTCCGACCTGGCCCGGATGGAGAACCAGCAGAAGTTCCTCAGCGCGCTGGCGAAGAAGGCCAAGTCGGCGAGCGTTCTGCTCAACCCGTTCAGCGCCTTCCCGGTCGCGGACGCCTCGCTGAGCGCGGTGACGGTGGACGACGACACCGGGCTGTTCGACCTGTACGACCTGTTCAAGGACATGGGCAGCCTGTCCGGCGGCGACGGCGTCACCACGACGGTGCCGATCTCGAACCCCGGATACTCCGTCAAGAATGTCGGCTCCACCGTGCTGTGGGACGACAAGGGTTCCAAGGCGCTGTTCCAGGCGCTGCGCGACGGGCGGACCGTGGACGCGCCCAAGAGCTGAACCCCGGTCGGCGGGGACGGGCGGGCGGACAACTGATTCGCCGCCTGTCCCCGCCGTTTCGTACCATCAGCACTCGGCCGGGATGTCGGCCGGCGATCCTGCCCCGAGGTGACGAAGTCCGCATGAACGACGCCGCGATAACCGCCGCAGACCACACCTTCCAGGTCGATCTGCGCGGTCTGGTCGACCTGTTGTCGCACCACCTCTACTCCAGCCCCCGGGTATACCTGCGCGAGCTGCTGCAGAACGGCGTCGACGCGGTGACCGCGCGCAGAGCCGCGGATCCCGAGGCGGACGCGGCGATCACCATCACGGTCGAGGACGGCGGCCTGCGGATCGCGGACACCGGCGTCGGGCTGACCGAGGCCGACGTGCACCGCTTCCTGGCGACCATCGGGCGCAGCTCCAAACGGGACGAGTTGGAGAGCGCCCGGCGGGACTACATCGGGCAGTTCGGCATCGGTCTGCTCGCGTGCTTCGTGGTCGCCGACGAGATCACCGTGGTGACCCGCTCGGCGCTGGTGGACGCGCCGCCGGTGGAGTGGAAGGCCGGCTCCGACGGCCGCTACACGGTCCGCGCGTTGGCCCGCGAGGAGCGCGAAGAGCCTGGCACCACGGTCTTCCTGACGCCGCGTCGGGGCAGCGAGTCCTGGTTCGCCCCGGAGCGGGTGATCGAACTCGCCCGCGACTTCGGCGCGTTGTTGCCGTACCGGGTCACCGTGGTGGCCGCCGGCGAGCACACGCCGATCACCGACACACCCGCGGTGTGGGATCGCCCGTACCCCACGGCGGAGCGCCGTCGGGCCGCGCTCGCCGCGTACTGCGAGAGCCGGCTCGGCTTCACCCCGCTGGACGTGATCGACCTGGACGTACCGCTCGCGGGGGTGCGCGGCGCGGCGTTCGTGCTGCCGGAGGCGGTCAGCCCGGCGATGCGCGGCAAGCACCGCGTGCACCTCAAGGGCATGCTGCTCACCGAGAACGCCGACGGGTTGTTGCCCGACTGGGCGTTCTTCGTGCGCTGCGTCGTGGACACCGACACGCTGCGGCCCACCGCGTCCCGGGAAAGTCTGTACGACGACGAGTCGCTGGCCGGCGTGCGGGACGCGCTCGGCGGGCACATCCGGGACTGGCTGGCGAACCTGGCCGCGCACGATCAGCCGCGGCTGGCCCGGTTCCTGAGTGTGCATCACCTGGGCGTGAAGGCACTCGCCCGGCACGACGACGAACTGCTGCGCCTGGTCCTGCCGTGGCTGCCGTTCGAGACCACGGACGGACGGATCGCACTCGACGAGTTCGCCCGTCGGCATCCGGTCGTGCACGTGACCTCGACCGTGGAGGAGTACCGGCAGGTCGCGCCGATCGCGGCGGCGGCCGGACTCGGCGTGGTCAACGGCGGCTACACCTACGACCTGGATCTGGTCCACCGACTGGCCGAGATCCGCCCGGGCACCACCGTCACCGAACTCGACCCGGACACCGTTACCGCGCACCTGGACTCGGTCGACCCGGCCGCCGAACTGGCCGCCGCGAGCTTCCTCGCGCACGCGCGGGCCGCGCTCGACCCACTCTCCTGCGACGTGTCGCTGCGCACCTTCCAGCCGGTCACCGTGCCGGCGCTGCTGCTGGACGGGCGGGACGCGCGCGGCGAGCGCGGGCGAGCCGAGGCCGAGCAGGACGCGGCCGGTCGCGGCGACGACCTGTGGTCGGGCATCCTCGGTTCGTTGCGCGGTCAGGGTCCGCGCGCCCAACTCGTGCTCAACCACCTCAACCCGCTGGTCCGCCGGATCGCCGGCCTCGATGATCCCGAACTGGCCCGGGCCGCGGTCGAAGGACTGTACGGCCAGGCTCTGTTGCTCAGCCACCGACCGCTCACCTCGGCCGAGACCGGCCTGCTCGGCCGATCCTTCCTCGGCCTGCTGGAGCGGGCCGTCCACCAGCCGAACCCCGCCGAATAGGAACCCTTGATGGAAATCCGTGACGACGCCGGGTTCTTCGCTGCCCTGGACGCGAACGAGGAACTGCCGTACGGCAAGGCCCGCACCGCCCGCGCCGAGGAACTGGTCGTGGTGGCCGAGCGGATGGGCAACGACGAAAACCTCGCGTGGGCGCTGCTGCGGCTGATCACCGCGTACAACTACGGCGGCGAGTCGCCGCGTACGCCGGTGCCGCTGTCCCGGCTGCTCAAGCTGTGGGACGAGCACCCCGAGGGCTTCGACGAGCAGTTGACCCACCATCTGTTCTGGGACCTCAAGTGGGTCACCAGCTCGCTGCTCTCGGTGCCCGAGGTGCCGCTGACCGCGATCCGCGGCTATCTCGCGGACATGGAGCGCCGCTACCGCACGGCGGGGCACAGCCCGCGTCCGGTGCACCAGAGCCGGTTCTACCTGGCCCGGCACGTGGGCGCGGACGCGGAGACCACCGAGGCGTTCGACGCGTGGCTGGCCGCCGACCGCGATCGACTCGCCGACTGCGACGCGTGCGAACGGCGGGAGCAGGCCCGCTGGTTGATCGCGCAGGGCCGGGACACGGACGCGCTGGAGCTGCTCGCGCCCACCCTGGACGGCGAGTTGACCTGCGCCGAGGAGCCGCAGGTCTCGCTGGCCACCTCGATGTTGCCGCTGGTGCGCGCGGGCGACCCGGATCGGGCGCGCGCCCACCACCTGCGCGGCTACCGGTCGGTGCGCGGCAAGGTGAGCACGTACGCGGCGGTCGCCGAGCACATCGAGTTCTGCGCGCTGACCGGCAACGAGGGTCGCGGCATCGAGATCCTGGCCGAACACCGCGCGTGGCTGGAGCGTCCGCAGAGCGACCCGTCCGATCACTCCGACTTCCTCGCCGGCGTCGCGGTGCTGCTGCGCCGGTTGGTCGCGGTCGCCGGGCCCGAGCTGGTGGTCTTCGAGGACACCTCGGCCGGCGCGCTGCGCGATACGGTCGAGCGCGAACTCTTCGCGATCACCGCACGCTTCGACGCGCGCAACGGAAACGACGCGGTGAGCTCGCGGGTGCGGCGCCGGCTGGCGGCCGTACCGGTGGCCACGTCGCTGCCGCTGGGGCTGCGTTCGGTGCGGGTGGCCGCGGCAACCGAGCCGGCCGCCCCGAGGAGCGCCGTCTCGGCCGCCGCCGATACCGCAGAACTGCTGTCCCACGCACAAGAGTTGGACGGGCAGGGACATCCCGGCTCGGAGGGCGCCTGGCGGGACTACGCGGCCGCCGCGCGGGAGCGGGGGCAGGACGTGGACGCCTTCGCGCTTGCCGCGATCGAGGAGGCGGACGGGGTCGAGCTGGTCGAGGAGGGCGAGTTCGCGGCCGGCATCGCGGCGCTGACCCGGGCCGCGGCCGGCTATCTCGCGGCGGACGCGCCCGGGCGGGCCGTGGGCGCCGAGGTACGCGTCGCGATGGCGCGGTTCCGGGCCGAGGAGGCGGACACGATCGAGCTGTTCGACGCTGCTCGGGACAAGGCCGCCACATTCCTGCCGGAGGACGCCGCCCCGCTCGCACTGGTCCTGCACCACCGGGTGATCGTTGCGCTGGCGAGCGAGGCGGAGGACGTCGACGACGTCCTCACCGAACTGCACGACCTCGGCCGCGAGCACGGGTTGAGGCACCGTCAGGCGGCGGCGCTGCACATCCGCGCCGAGCGGGCACTACAACAGGATCGTACGGCCGACGCCCTGGCCGATCTGAGCGCCGCCATCACGCTGTGCGGCGAGGCCGAACGGCCGTGGTCGGCCTGCCGACCGCTGTTCCTGCGCAGCCAGGTGCGGATGCAGACGGGCGATCCGGCGGGGGCCGAGGCGGACATGCGCGCGGCGCTGGAGAAGGCCGCGTTCTACGCCGAGCCGCAGTTCCCGGTCGGCCACGCGCTGACCATGCTGGCGAACGCCCTCGGCGCGCAGGAAAGGGCCGAGGACGCGCTGCCGTTCGCGCTGGAGGCCGCGCACGTCTTCGACGACGAGGGCGACGCGGAAATGGCGGCGGCATGCCGCAGGGGTGCCGTGAGCATGCTGTTCGGCCTGGGCCGGGACGCGGAGGCCGCGGCGATCCTGGAGGAGTTGCTGCCGGAGATCGAGGCGCAGCATGGTGCCGAGCACGCGATGCACGAACGGTGGGCGCTGGGCATGTGCCTGCGCCGACTCGGCGACGCCCGGGACGCGGCGAAGCATCTGTCGATGGCGGCCGAGGCCGCGACGAAGGTCGCCGATCGGGCGACGCAGGCGGAGCTCGCGGTGGCGGCGGCGCACGCGCTCGACGACGCGGGGATGGCGCCGCAGGCACAGGCGGCCTTCGGCCGGGCGATCGAACTGCTGCGCGCCGAGGGCGACGTACGCGAGACGGTCCGCGCGCTGCGCGCGAAGGCGTGGAACATCGCGGGCAACACGGACCGGGAGGACCCCTCGGGGGTGGACCGGGCGCTGGCGCTGTTCGGGGAGGCGTTGCGGGAGCTGGCGGGGGCCGGGGGCGGCGCGGACTCGGGTGCGGGTTCCGATGCGGACGCGGATGCGGGTGTGGGCTCGGGTGACGGGTCGGCGTCGGGTGTGGGCTCGGGGGACGACGTGGCGGCGATGATCGCGGTCGAGACGGCCGGTACGCATCACCAGCTCGCCCACCTGCTGGCGCGCGCCGACCGGCTGCATCCGGCGCTGGACGCGGCCGATCGGGCGGCGATGGCATACGTGCCGCTGCTGCCGGAGGAGGGCGACGGGTATGTGGATGCCGTGCAACTGGCCGCGCGGATAGAGGCGTTCGGGCTGGAGCAGCGGCAGACGGCGGTGAACCGGTTGACCGCGGCGCTGTCGGCCTGCGCGGCTGCGGACTTCCAGGCGGTCCAAGACCTCAGGGCGTTGCGGAACGAGCTGGCGAAGAACTGAGCCGCGGAGGCCGGCGGGCGGGTCACGACGGAACCCGCCGCCGGTCTCCAGCCTCCCGGTGCCTGTCGTGTTCGGGCCGGGCGGTCCGATTGTGTACCCGAACGGATGAGGATTCATGACGCGGGATGTCAGGGATCCGGGTCGATCATTGACTGGTCGGCGTTCGTGATGGCGTGAACCGGGCGCCGCGGACGGATTCGGATAGGCAAGGACCCCATGCGCGAAACTCCGGAAGATCTGAAAGAGCTTCAGTCCCTCCTCGACGCCTCCCTCTCCCGCTCCACCACACATCTGCGCTCGATCATCAACCGCGAGCGCACCTTGACCGCGGAGCAGCTCACCCGGACTCTCACCGGCATGTGCACCCTCGCCCTGTCCACCGTGACGGCGAAGGGCGAGCCGCGGATCAGCGGCGTGGATGGGCACTTCCTGCGTGGCAAGTGGCACTTCGGCACGGCGCGCGACGCCGCCAAGGCGCGCCACCTCGCGGCGCGCCCCGCCGTCAGTGCCGCGCACATGCGCGGTGAGGAACTGGGCGTGTTCACGCACGGCAGGGTGGAGATCCTCAACCCTCGGGAGGGCGCGCCGGCCGCGGATTGGCCGGACCTGCTGGCGTACTTCAAGGACTTCTACGGCGACGACTTGTTCGACTGGGACAACGAGGTGGTCTACTACCGGCTGCATCCGCACTGGATGACCGTCTACGCCGCCGACGTCGCGAAGCTCACCGCGACGCCCGGGTCCTGATACGCGCCGGTCCCGATAGCGCCGGAACCGCCACCCATGCCGGGTGGAAGGGGTGGTCCCGTCGCCCGGAGCCCCGCGACGTGGCTCCGGGCGTCGGGTCGCCGGGCGTACCGCTAGATCGCCTTGACCGCCACGTCGCGGGCGTCGTGCGCGAGGATGTTCGGGAGGAGCGGGATCACGCCCTCGCCGGGCGCGAGTTCGAGCAGGGTGGCCTCGCCGCGCGCGGCGCCGGGGTGGATGTCGATGTAGGGCTGTCCGGTGCTGCGCCAGGTGTGTCGGGCGCCGTCGCACGTGGCGACGCTGCCGCCGACGGAGGCGTGCCGACCGTCCTGGTCCACCTGACCGCCGACCAGCACGGTCCCGGCGTGGTGGGGGGTGCATCGGTAGGTGCCGGAGAGTGTGATCGTGCCGTCGGCCGCCACCCACACGGTGGAATCGATGGTGACGTGGTCACCCCCGGCGCGCGCGGCACCGATCGGGAGCGTATGCGCCTGTGCGGCCACGGGAGCGAGCGCGAGCACGAGGCCGGCGAACCCGGCGGACAGAACCGTGGCCGTACGGCCGGCAGTGATGATCATGCCGTCGCCAACGATCCCGAATCCGAAAGGTTTCGGCCGTGCGTACGGAGGGGGGATCGCCGGGGATCCCACTCCGTTGCCGTCCATGGGCACAGGCCGACCTCACCGGCGCTGGGCCGGAGCCGGTGTGCTTCGATGCGCCGGTGCCGGCGGCTGCCGGCCCTCACGGGTTGGGCGCACACTGGTGCGTGTCATCAGGCCGTCGCGAAGGAGAAGCGTCATGACCCGGCACGTGCTCACGACTCACATAGGGGGGCGGGAGGTGGCCTTGCCCGGCACGATTGCCGACATCCGCGAGGCCTTGCCCGAAGCGTTGCGTGCCGACTTCGAGCGCGAGATCGAGTCCGCCTCGGCCGATGAGCTCTTCGGGGTGATGGCGAGCTGGGCGCTGCGCACGCCACAGGCCCAGGATCCGGACGAGGACGCCTTGGCAGAGCGGCTCAAGGCCGGGGACATGACCGGGATGAAGTACGCCGACGAACTGGACGACGCCTATCGGAGTACGGGATGAGCTATCGCGTCGCTTACACGCCGGATGCCGAAGTCGAACGCGCGCACCTCGCGCCCGAGCGCCGCAAGCGCTTCGATGCCGGAATGACCGGGATGGCAGCCGACCCGTACGCGCACGGTTCGACGCTGGGCGGCGATCGAGACCGTCGTGAGGCGACCGTGGCCGGTGTGGCGTTCATCCGCTACGTCGTGAGTGCCGCAGTCGTCACGGTGACCGTGGTCAAACTCGTACCGGCCCCCTGACACGACGCAAGATGACAATCTGGCGCCACCACTCGATGCGACCCGAGACGGCGCCGACGCGTCAACGCCGGGCCGTCTCCGATTCGCGGCTAGTCCCGCAGGGCACACAGCATTTCGTGCCAGGCGGCTGGGCTGATCTCCAGGTGGCCGCGCCGGCGGTCCTTGGTGTCACGGATGCCCGTGGACGCCGGGAGGGGGGCCACCTCGACGCAGGAGTCGTTGCCCGTGGATCGACTGGCCTTTCGCCACGCGTACGCGTCGATAGTGCTCAAAGCGCATCCAATCTGCTCTGGATCAAGCGCTGTGACTCGTCTTCGGGAAGCGACGCCGAACGCAGATAGTCCAGGTTCCGTCGGTGCCGTCGAACGGTCCGCTCGTCCTTGATGATTTGTGATCCACTTTCCCACTCGGCGTGTGCGGCTGCCGTATCGGGGGCGGGCAGTTCGAGCACTGTCACTGCCCCCAGGAACGGCCGTGCCGTAGCGCTCGATGGCACGATTCTCAGCCGTACATGGTCGAGTCGGCTCAGGTCCAGCAAGTACTGCAACTGCTCTTGCAACGCTACCTGTCCGCAGAAGCTGGTGAAAAGCACCGCCTCGGACAGCGTCACCGATAGGGGGGTGTCGCCGGACGCGACCATCTGCGCCCGGTGCAGTCGAACCTCCAGAAGCATGTCCGCGTCGTCGGGGTCGGGCACGAACGGTGTCTGCACGAGCATGGCGCGCGCATAGCCTGCGGCCTGGAGCGGTCCTGGAACAACCGTCGACGCAACTTCCAGGGCGGTTGCCTTCGCCTCCAGAAGGATCAAATCCTCGTAGGCCCGGGTGAGTACCTCCGCGTACTTCACCCACCACTGATCCGGCTCGCGCACTACGCCGAGCGCCCGGTCGAGTCGCATCCGGGTCACCGGGGAGAGCTGCAAAATGTCGGCCAGCACGGCCAGTTGCTCCGGCCTGATAGGTGTCACCCCGGTCTCCAGCCGAGACTGTGAGCCCTCGGCCCACCCCGCGCGCTGCGCCACGCGCGCCATGGGGAGCCCCGCCTCTCGCCGAAGTCGTCGTAGTTCGGCACCCACTTGCGCGGGAGTATGCATTGCGCCTCCGGTTCACCCACCTGGCCCCGATCATTACGAACGGTACATGGAAGGTTGCCGTAAGTCACCTTGCATGTCAGCGTTGATGCCACGGGTGCTCGCCTCTCCGTGAACGTCGTCGGCTGTGTGGGAGCGGGTCGAGCACGCCGCCATCCGTGGGGCGAAAGGTGCCGCCATGCGTCACATCCGGCCGGACCCATCAACCAGAACATCCGCTCGCCCCGCCGAAGGGGTATGGATCCGCGACGGGCGCAGCGGACTGTGCGGGATCTGCGAATCGACCACCACGCAAACCGTGTTCGCCCGCACGCTCGCCGGCACGCCGTTCACCGCGCGCCGCGACGACGTGTGCGTTCTCTCGCCCGACGCGGCGAACGAGGCCGTACACACCCCGCCCATCACAGCAATAACGAAACGCAGCAAGGGAGTTCAGATGAGCCACCTGCCACAAGTACGCGAAGGGCACACCGTCGAGCACGTCGACGAGAGACTTCGTGGGGAGTATCCGGCGGGTCGGGTCGTGCTCACCGGAGTCGGCATGGTCTCGGTGCAGCCCGCCAACGGCGCGCCGAAATGGACGGTCGACCGCTACGACGTGCGGCACCTCGACGAAGACCAGCAAGCCGATTGATCCGCAGGTGGGCGGGTGCTCGATTCCAGGCGAAGCCCGCCCACCTGCAACACCACCGATCTCGAAGGACGGCAAGGTGCATCACGAACACTACCGAGTCCCGCCCGAAGGGCACCCGGGCGACGAATCACGCGAGTTGGGCATCGGCGCATGGGTCCGGCACGCAAATCCGAAGCTGCGATCCACCTACCCGGACGGCTACGTGGCCCGCATGCCCGGTCCGACCGGACCCCCACACGTACTCGTCCAGCCACACGGCCGCCCCGCCGGCACGGATCAATACCGCCTGCCACCCATCGACCTGACCCTGGCCAACCCGACCGACATCCTCACCTCGGCATACCTGTCGGCCGCACTACGCAGGTTGGCGCACGTGGTCCGGACCGAACAATGCGCGCGGGACGAAGCTCCCTGACCACCGGACCCAACCCGCCCGAACTCCGGCGCCTCGAAAGCCGTTTAACGCCGCCACCTCCCACCGGTCGCACAACCCAACCGCACCATCAGTCCCCGGCCGACCCATCTCGGCCGGGGACGCTCGACGCCCGACGGATCGCCGAAGCGCGCATCGGCCCCTGCCCAACTTGGGAAGGGTTCGTGCCGTCGGTGCAGGGCACAGGTCGTGCAACAAGTCGCAACATCCTCGACGTCGGAGGCAACGATGGCTCTACTCTTCTTCGGCAAAGACCCCGACACGGACGAGGACCACTGTCCGACCGTCTGGGTGGACGACGTGAGCGCGGATCTTGTTCTTCAGGGTTGGAAAGCGGACGGCGCGACCGAGAAGAAGTGTCTGGTGACCGGCCCGATCCCGGACACCGAGGCGGTCATCCGCATCCCGGCCCGCATGGTGCCGCAGATCAGGAAGGCGTGCGATGCCGCAGAACGCTCAGCCCAGCTTCGCTGACGTCATCCGGAACACGGACCACTCGGCGGTCCACTTGGAGATGCGCGACGGCTACGGCGACAACGAGCGATTTGCCGCGTGGCGGCGTGGAGAGCGGATCGACTGGGACAACCGGGCGTCGTGGTGGCGCGGATTCCACGATCAGGTCACCGGGGCCATCGCACGAGGGGTATCCATCCGCCGAGTCCGCATCGTCAGTGAGCCGGTCTCGGAATACATTCGCTGGGAGCACTACATGACCCGGGCCAACCTCGCCGTCGGCGAGCAAGTCAGGTGGGTTCCCCGGCGTCTCGCTTGCGATCTCGTGGTCCCTTGTAATGACTTTTGGCTGTTTGACGACCGACTGGCGAGGGTCCACCACTTCGCAGGCGACGGTTCCCTTGTCGAGGACGAGTTCAGCTCCGAGCCGCATCTCCTGAAAGTGTTCGCCGCGTCGTTCGAAACCGCCTGGGAGCGCGGCATCCCGCATGAGGAGTATCAGCTCTGATCGTCTCGTAGCCCATCGGTCGGCACATGCCCTCGTCCCCGTTCTCCAGCGCCCAGGCCGCCCGCGAGTCCGTGGCGGCGCGGCTCAGGGATCTGCGTCTGGACGCCGACCTGACGATGCAGGATCTGGCTGATCGGTGTGACTGGAGCAAGGCAAAGACCTCGCGCATCGAGGCTGCGAAAACCACCCCGTCCGATGCCGACCTCCGGGCCTGGTGCTCGGCCTGCGGCGCCGAGGGACAGGCACCCGACATCATTGCCGCATCTCGCTCCGCCGACTCGATGTACGTCGAGTGGCGACGGATGCAGCGTACGGGTCTACGCAGACTCCAAGGGGCCAACGCTCTGCTGTACGAGCGGACGAAGGTGTTCCGCATGTATTGCTCCAGGGTCGTGCCCGGGCCCCTCCAGACCAAGGACTACGCCCACGCTCTTCTGTCGCTGATCGCGGACTTCCGTAATCTGCCCGACGATGTCAGCGCGGCCGCAACGGCTCGCGTGGACCGGTCGCACATCATCCGTGACGGCCACCACCGCGTCATCATGCTGGTCGAAGAGGACGTACTCACCCAGCACATCGGCGACGACTTCGTGATGGCCGGCCAACTCGGCCACCTCCTGACGGCCATGTCCTACCCCGCCGTCTCGCTCGGCATCATCCCTCGATCTGCATCCAGAGCGATGTGGGGGCCGGAGACGTTCACGATGTTCGATGACAGGCGGGTCCACGTCGAATTGCTTGCCGCGAAGGTCACCGTGACGACGCCGACGGAAGTCGAGATCTACCACCGGGCCTTTGCCCGCCTCTCCGGCATGGCGGTGTACGGCCCCCGCGCTCGGACTCTGGTCGTCAGGGCGATCGACGCCCTCGGCTGATTGCCCTGCAACAACCTGCAACAACGTGGACCGGCAAGTTCCCTGTTTCGTAGCGTCTTTGTCGAGGCGGTTCCTCGCGGTGAGCAGGACATCCCTCGACCGGGTGAAGGGGCCGCGCCGTTGCATCGACTACTGCCACGATGCCGCGACAGCACCAGAGTCGTTCCGCAAGACCGGAGGGGCATGGATGGATACGTCCGGCGTTACGCAAGCGCTGATCCTGGCGGGCGGACAAGCCACCCGTATGAGGCCCTATACCGACGATGCCCCCAAAGCCATGGTCCCTGTCGCCGGCACACCGATCATCGGTCATCAACTGCTGTGGCTCGCCGCATATGGTGTGAAGAGCGTCGTTGTCTCCGGTGGTTACAAGGCGGAGGTGATCATCGACTACGTGGGCGACGGCTCGCGGTTCGGTGTCGAGGTCACATACGCAATCGAAGACGAGCCGCTGGGTCGTGGTGGTGCTCTCAAGTACGCGGCGCGGCAACTGGTCGACACGGAAGCGCCGTTCTTCGTCCTCAACGGCGACGTTGTCAGTGCGTTCTCGCCGGCTGATCTCGCCGACTTCCACCGGCGTCGCGACGGAGCCGTGACCGTCGCGCTGTCTCCGTATCGCTCCAATTGGGGTGTGGCGGACCTTGACGAGCAAGACCGCGTCAGGGGCTTCGTCCAGTCCCCGGAACTGCCCTACTGGGTCAACGCGGGCATCTACGTCTTCGACCCGGACGTGATCTCGCTGCTGCCCGACAACGGAGATCACGAGGACAACACCTTTCCGCAGCTTGCCCGAGAGGGCCGCCTCATGGGCTACCGGCTGTCGGGCTACTGGCGGGGTATCGACACCGTCAAGGACGTCATGGACGCGTCCAGGGAATGCCGCGACTCCGGATCCATCCCGGCCGCCGAGTTCCGCACCACCGATATCGACATCTAGGCCCCAGCCCGCAGGACTCCTGACCGGAGAGGGAGACCATGATCAACGGCAACGAGGTCATCCCAAGTCATCACGTCCTGTTCGTCACGTTCGATTCGCTGCGCTACGACGTGGCGCGGGCCGTCCTCCACGGCGGACGCAGCCCCAACCTCGAGCGCGTCCTGCCTGACGGACTGTGGGAAGAACGACGAACTCAAGGCTCGTTCACCTTTCCTGCGCACATGTCGTTCTTTTCCGGCTTCCTTCCGGTTCCCTCCGGTCCGGGCCGCCCTGGCAGGCTCTTCGCCTGTCACTCCATGCGCGGAACCACCATCCACGAGCGGACCTACGTCTTCGACGCTCCGGACATCGTCAACGGTCTGGCCGGACTCGGCTACCGCACCGTATGTATCGGGGGGGTCGGCTTCTTTTCCAACCAGACCAAGCTGGGCCGGGTTCTGCCCGGCCTGTTCCAAGAGAGTCACTGGAGTCCACGGACCGGCGCCGACGAGCCCGAATCGACACGGCACCAAGTGGACATCGCCTTGGCGGCACTGCGCGATCAACCCGCCGACAAGCCTCTGTTCCTGTTCCTGAACATCTCGGCCACCCACACACCGACTCACGTGTATCTGCCCGGAGAGACAGCGGACTCCTGGGAAAGCCAGTGCGCAGCCCTCGGCTACGCCGACAGGCACCTGGGTCGACTTCTCGACGCGCTTCCCGGCCACGGATCGTGGCTCGCCCTGTTCTGCGCCGATCACGGCGAGGCATACGGCGAAGACGGCTACACCGGGCACGGCATCGCGCATCCCTGTGTCTGGACCGTCCCTTACGCCGAGACCATCATCCCTGGCCGGCCACCCGAAGGACGGCCATCTGTGGCACCGAAAGCCGTTTGATGCCGACAGGCTCTTCGCCCGGTGGAGCCGACCACACTGCGATCCCCCGGCCGAAGCCTCTCGGCCGGGGGATCGTGGCGCTCCGCGCGTCGCCCGTGCGGACCAGGGGGCCTACTTCGGCAGGTTCCGGGCCATCACGATGCGCCGGACCCGGTTGGTGCCCTCGTGGATCTGCATGATCTTGGCGCCGCTCATTGTTCGGGGCGAGAAGGATGTGGTGCGGGTGGTTGTGGTCGCTGGGGGAGGCGGGCCGGGTTGACGGGTGGCTTCGGTGGGGGTCAGTCCACGTCCAGAGTCGCCTCGATGGTGTCGCCGTTGGCGTCGGGTTCGGGGCGGTGGCGAAGTTCGGCGCCGCCGGTGGTGAGGAGGCGTTGGGCGGCGGTGTTCGTGTCGGTCGTACTGGCCACGATGCGGCTTGCGCCCTGGGTCTTGGCCTCGGCGCGGAGGAGGGCGACGACGGCGTGGCCGACACCTTGGGCCCGGTGCGAGCGGCCGATCCACAGGCCGGCCTCCAGGGCGCCGTCCGGGGTCGGTTGGAGACGGGCGGCGCCGACCACCTGCCCGGCGACCAGGATCGCGTATGTGGTGGGGGTGGCGGCCCACTCGTGATGGAAGGCCAGGAAGGCCGCGCGGCGGTCGGCGGTCCAGCCGGGTGGGCCGGGTACGGCCGGCATCACCTCCGACGGGTCCGCGTCGGTCACCGCGGTGTCCAGGAGGGCGGCCAGCAAGTCTTCGTTCAAGCGGCGCAGTTGCACCCGTGCGTTGTCCACCCCCGGAGCCTCTCCACCACCACACACCCCCGTCAAACCCATAGGCTCCCCACGACGCGCATCGCAGCCGCGCGGCAACTCGTCCGCACCGGCCGGCCGATCCGAGATACGCGTCTTGCCCGCCCGTGCTTGCCGACGGGACGCTTCAAGCCGGTGCCTCCGAAACGAGCCGCGCCTATCGAGTCGGCTCGGCTCGACGTCCGAAACGAGCCGCGCCTATCGAGTCGGCTCGGCTCGACGTCCGAAACGAGCCGCGCCTATCGAGTCGGCTCGGCCCGACGTCCGAAACGAGCCGCGCCTATCGAGTCGGCTCGGCCCGACGTCCCGGCCATCTGATGCGCCCGTGCGTTGGTCGATGGCGCGCATTCCGATCGGCGTCCTGGACTTGCCCACCGGCGGGACTTCGCCAGGCGTTTTTGCAGCCGGCCGCGCCTTCGCTCGCCCGGCAACTCGGCTGCGCCCGGCCGTAGTTCGCACTGCGAGTCGAAATCGACCCGGCATTTCCGGAACGAGCCGTGTCGGTTGCCCCGTTCGTGGCGGCCGGACTCCGTGCCGCCCCGATCGCGGACCTGCCGTGACCGCGTCCTTCCGGAGCGCCCCCCTTGCAACCGCCCGCCTTGACGGCACCCGCCACCGGCAACCCGCCCCCGGCGTTCGCAAAGGGCAACGGCCGCCCGCCTGCCCTCCGTTCGGGAGGGAAGCGGGTGGCCGTCGGGGGTGTTGCGGTGGGTTACCTGTTCTTCTTGGGTGCGCAGACGTTCTTGTCCGCCGTCTCCAGGTCGATGTTCTTCGGGGGTTCGGTCGGCGCGGTCGTCACCGGGGGTGGGGCCGCGGTGGGGTAGTCCTTGCCGATCAGGACCTCGAAGCGGGTGAGCGTGGTCGAGGTGCTCTCGATCAGCGCGCCGTCACCCAGGCCCGTCGCGGCGGCCAGGGCCTTCGCGGCGTCCAGGCGGCCCTTGGGATACGTGATCCTGCTGGTCGGGTGGATCTTGCCGTCCCGTGCGTTGCCGGAGGCGACCGCGACGAACTTGCGCCCGGCCAGGTCGGCCGCGACCTCGTTGGCGCGCTTGTTGACACCGCTGCCGTTGCGTACGTCGACCTTGACCGTGGTCGGGTCCACCTTCGGCGGTTCGGGCGTCGTCTGCGCCGGCGGTGTGTCGGCCGCGGGCTTGTCGTCCTTGGTGACGGGCGTGTCCGTGCGCAGCATCGCCATCAGGTTGTTGGCCTCGGGCTGCTTGGGCTGCACCTTGGACTTGGCCATCGGCGGGTATTCCTCGATCGGCAGCGTGGTGAACGCCATCCGCTTCTCGGGGACCTTCTTCAACTGGTTGCCCAGCGAGATCAACTTGTCCACGCCGCCCAGACCCCGGTCCACGGTCAGCGACTCGACCGCGATGTTGGCGATCTTGAACATGCCCTCGACGTTGGTCAGCGACGCGCTGTTCTTCAGCTTGCGGGTGAGCGCCATCAGGAACGCCTTCTGCGCCTTGATCCGGGCCAGGTCGCTGCCGTCGCCGAAGGCGTGCCGCGCGCGCAGGAACTTGAGCGCGGTCTCGCCGCTGAGGTTCTGGTCGCCCGCGTCGAGCTTGAGGTCGGTGCCGCCCTGCTGGTTCGGCAGTACCGGGTCGTTGATCGGCTCGGAGATGCACATGTCCACGCCGTTGACGGCGTCGGTCATCTTCTTCACGCCGGTGAAGTCGATCATGATGTAGTGGTCCACCTGGACCCCGAGCATCTTGTCGACCGTGGACACCGTGCACGGCGGACCGCCGTTGGCCAGGCTCTCGTTGAACGACTGCGGCCCGTTGGACGCCGGGTACGTCTTACCGTCCACGACGCACTTGGGTATCTGCACCATCGTGTCGCGCGGGATGCTGACCAGCGTCGCGTTGCTGCGGTCGGCCGAGACGTGCATCAGGATCGTGACGTCGGCGAGGCCCTCGGTGTGCTCGGACGCGCCGTACTTCTTGCCGAGACCCTTTCGGCTGTCGTTGCCGATCAGCACGATGTTCAGCGGCTTGCGCCCGAACGCGTCCTCCTCGGCCTTGGGGATGCCCTCGCTGCCCGCGTTCTTCGCGGTGGTGTTTATCTTGCTGTCGAGGTACTTGATGTAGCCGTACGCGCTGCCGGCCAGCACCACCAGCAGGCCCACCACCGAGATGGCGATCCACTTGAGCCGCTTCTTGACCTTGCTCTTGGGCGGTCCCTCGCTGCGCGCGCCGTTCCGGGCTCCCGCGCGCCCGGTGGGTGCGCTGCCCGCGCGGTCCCGACGCCGGGGCGGGTCGTCACCGGCGCCCTGACCCGAGGCGGCGGCCACCGCCGACGGGCGGCGCCTCTCGGGGATGGCCGCCCGCGAGCGCGGCCCGGAGGTACCGGGGCCGTCCGTACCGGCCCCGGCACCGGATCCACCGCCGGATCCATTACCGGCGCCGCCCGGTGCCCGCAGCTCGAAGCTGCCGGTGTCCGGGTTCATCACCCACATGTCCGCGACGTCCGCGTCGTCCATGCCGCCCAGGGGATCGTTGTCCCCGGGCGCGCCGCGGTGCGGCCCGTTCCCTCTGTTCACGCCGAGATCCCCTCCGGCTGTACCCGCCGCACGGTCCCCCCGGCTGTGCGCGGTTTCATGGGCGACACCGGGGTTCCGGAGGCATCCGCACGGAACCCGACGGTGGTACGTGATGGTCGGTATGGAAGCAGCCACCATAACCGGCGAGTTCTTGCCATGGTCACAGAGACTGCGAAGTCCTGACGCTCGGATCATCGGAAAAGGTACAAACACCCTTCAGTGATTGTTCCGGATCCGTCGTCGTTCGATCGTCGTTCGATCGATGGGGGTCGCGGACGAACGCTTTCGCGCGAATGCCACCACGACCCCCCTCGAACGTGCAAGCGCTACTTCTTGCGCGGTGAGGCGCATTTCGTGTTGTCGGCCGTCTCCAGGTTCAGGTCGGCGGCCTTGGGCGGTTCCGGCGTCCGGTCGGGGCCGGCGGTCGTCGAACTCTTCGGGGTGCCGTCGTCGGTGCCCGTTCCCGGGAGATCCGCGCCGATCAACAGCTTGATGGTGGTGTCGCCGGGACGAGCCGCCTCCAGTGCGGTCTCCGGCAGGCCCAGGGCGGTCGCGATCGCCTTCGCCTGGTCCTGGCTGCCCTCGGGGTAGGTGATCCGACTGTTGGCGTGTTCTCGCCCATCCGGCATCGTCGTACCCGAAGTGGCCTTGAAACCTTGGCGCTTGAGGTTCTCCACCACCGGGGTGATCCGCCTCTTGGTGGTTCCGGTATCCACCGTCACCCTGATCCGCGCCGCGTCGCCGGGCGAGATCGTCGCCGGCGGGGGCGGCGTCGTGGTCACCGGCGCGGGCGGCGGAGTGCTCGCCGCGTCGCCCTGGGTCAGCGGCCGGTCCGCCCGGATCGTGGCCCACAGATCGTCCGCGGCCGGACGCCTGGGCTGGACCTGGTCCGGAGCCGGCCGATAGGTCTCGGTCGGCAGGGTGGTGAACGCCATGCGTTTGTCCGGCACCTTCTTGATCTCGTCGGCCAGGTCGATCAGCTTGTCCACGCCCGCCAGGTCGTTGTCGACCGTCAACGCGCTGACCGCGCTGTTCGCGATCCGGAACATGCCGTCCACGTTGGTCAGCTTCGCGTTGCTCTTGAGTTCGCGCGCCAGCGCCATCAGGAAGACCTTCTGCGCCTCGATCCGGGCCAGATCGCTGCCGTCGCCGAACGCGTGCCGGGCACGCAGGAATTGCAGCGCGTCGTCGCCGCTCAGCGTGTTCGGGCCGGCCGGGAGCTCCAATCCGGTACCTCCGCGCGAGCCGGACAGGACCGGGTCGTGGATCGGCGCGTCCAGGCAGATCGGCACCCCGCCGACCGCGTCGGTGAGATCCCGGACGCCCTTGAAGTTCACCTCGATGTAGTGGTCGGTGCGGACCTGGAGCATGCGGTCCACGGTGGCGACCGTGCACGACGCGCCGATGCTGCGGAAGCTGTCGTTGAACTGGCCGAACCGGGCCTCGGTGACCTTCTTGTCCTTGCCCTTGCCGATCTCGCAGCGTGGGATGTCGACCATCGTGTCGCGCGGGATGTTCACCAGTGTGGCGTTCGAGCGGTCGGCGGACAGGTGCATCAGGATCGCCACGTCGGCGAGCCCCTCGTGGCCCTCCGCGCCGTAGCGCCGCCCCTCGCCGACCCGACTGTCGTTGCCGATCAGCAGGATGTTCATCGGACTTCGGCCCTGCGCGTCCTTCGGCGCGGCCGGTGGTCGATTCTCCTTGTCGGCGGTGATCTGGGTGTGGTGCAGCTTGCCGTTCAGATACTGGATGTACCCGTAGGCGCTGCCTGCCAGGACCACCAGGATGCCGACCACGGAGATCGCGATCCATTTCAGGCGCTTCTTCACGGTGCTCTTTCTGCGTATGCCCCGCCGGCCGGGTGCCGCAGGCTCCCCGACCTCCGTATCCGCGTCCGTGCCCATGTCTCGCGTCCCCTCCGGCAACGTGCCGGATCACCGCCGATCGACGGCGGCCCGGCCCTCCCTGATGCGGTGTCGATGAATCAGCTCGCGCACACGTCCTGTTCCGCCGTTCGTCCCGAGACGGTGACGATCGGACTCGTGTCCGCGGCCGGCGTCGGCTTGGCCGACGGGGTACCGCCGCTGGTCGAAGGGGGATTCTCCGTGGAAGCCGACGAGGACGGAGCGGAGGTCGGCGCCTCGGTGCCGGTCGAGCGCTTGCCCGTCGGCTTGCCGGCGCCGCTCGAACTCGGCGCGCTCGGCGTGAGCGTCACGCGCTCGCCGTTCTCGTCGATGGTGGTGCGGGCGGACGCCGGCGGTGTCGCCGACTGCTCGATCCGCACCTCGCCGTTGTTCTCGAAGCCGTTCTCGTCCTTGCCGCTGACCGCGGTGCCGACCGCGACCCGGTCGAGGCGGATCGCGTCGAACAGTCGGTCCGCCTGCGGCTGGACCAGTTCGTCGCGGTCGGTGTCGAGCCGGTACGGCTGCCGAGGCACGGTCAGGAACGCGACCTTGTCGTTCGGGATTCCCTTGATGCTGTCGGACAGGGCCATCAGCTCCTTGAGCGAGCTCAGTCCCGGGTCGGCGGTGATCGACCGGGTTCCGGCGTCGAGGAGGTTGTACAACTTCCACGGCTGGGTCAGCATGTCGCCGACCTTGACCTTCTTAACGAGCGCGGCCAGAAAACGCTGCTGCCGGGTCATCCGCTGGGTGTCGCTGCCGTCGTCCACGTTCTTGCGGGCGCGGACGAAGCCGAGCGCCTGCTCACCGTCGAGCTTCTGCTTCCCGGCGGGCAGGTCGAGCTTGGCGGCGGTGTCGCGCATCGGCTTGCTCAGGCACACCTCGACGCCCTCGACCGCGTCGACCATCTCCTTGAAGCCGGCGAAGTCGATCACGATGTGGTGGTCGACCCGAATCCTGGTCATCTGCTCGATGGTCTTGATCGTGCAGGCCGCGCCGCCGATCTCGAACGCGTGGTTGAACTGGTCGCGGTAGGCCCGCGACTTGCTGCCGTCCGGGCGCACGCAGGAGGGGATGTCGACCATCAGGTCACGCGGGATGCTGACCGCGACCGAGCTCTTCCGGTCGGCGGCGAGGTGCAGCAGGATCGTCGTGTCGGAGCGCTTGGTGCCCTCGCCGATGTCGCCGTACTGCTTGTTGTCGCCGGTGCGGTCGTCCGAGCCCATCAGCAGGATGTTCGCCGCGTCGTGCGCGACGACCTGTGGGCGCTCGGCCTCCGGTCCCAGCTTCGCGGTCAGGTCCTCGGTGGTGATGTTGTCGTCCAGCTTGCGGTACAGCGTGTAGACCACGACGCTGCCGGCCACCAGGCACAGCGCGACGGTGACGGTGACGCCGATCAGGACCCGCTTGTACACGCGCCGGCGCCGATTGCGGCGGGCGAGCCGATCGGGGGCCGCGGCGTCGCCGGCGGCGGCCATCGCGGCGAGGGGCTCCGCCGGGTCGGTGGGGGTCGGCGGGTTCGGTACGGCCGGCGGCTCGGCCGCCTGGGCGGCCTGTTCGGGAACCCCCGTGCCCGGTTCGGCGGCGGCCGGCTCGGCCGCGCTCGTGTCGTCGGTGCCCGGCTCGGGCGTGCCGGCCCCGGGCGCGCCGGTCTCGGCGGTACCCGGCTCGGCCTCGGCCCGCTCGGCCGCGCCGGCCTCGGCCGACGCCTCCGCAGCAGGTGCGTCCGCCGTCGGCGGGGCCGATATCTCGGCTTCGGTCGGAGCCTCGGGCGCCGTTTCCGGGCTCGCGTCCCGACCGGGTTCGGCCTGCTTGCCGGCCCGTTCGCTGTCACTCACGTCGTGTCTGCTTCTTTCCCCAGGGCGCCCAACGCCGATCAAGAGCGACGAACCGCGCGTAGAGCGGCCGTTGCAGTGATAGACGTGCTGCCACTTCCTTGAGTTGCGTGCAGCCATTCGCGTGTGACGCAGGTCACCCGATGTGGACGCAGCACGCCGCGTCGGAGCGGCTCGCGTATCGGCGAGCACGCTACCGTGCGCCGCCGTATCGGTGACCCCGGAGTCGGTACGTATCCCCGTGAACGGGGTGACGCGTCGTCAGTTCGCCTTGCAGATGTCCTGATCCGCGTTCCGAATGTCCGCCTTGACCGGCGCCCCGGCCGGCTCGGACGCCGCCCTCGGGGTCCCGGCGACCCGGGCGCCCGCGATCGGTGCCGATCCGGTCGCGCCGGTGCGGTCGGCGGTCGGCGTGGGTGCGGCGGAGGCGCCCGAGGCGGCCTCGGCCGGGGGCGGTGCCACTCCCGTGGTCGCCGCTCCCGTACCCGCCGCCGCGCTCGTGTCCGGTTTGCCACGACCGTCCAGCGGCCGGTCGTGGTTGATCGCGTCGAACAACCGCCGCGCCTCCGGCTGGATCAGCGCGACCCGGTTGTTGTCCTCCGGCGGGTTGTACACCGGTACGTGCGCGAAGGTGATGTCCTTCGTCTCCAGGTCCCGCATGCCGCGCGCGAGGTCGACCAGGGCCGACACCGAGTCCAGGCCCTCGTCGGCCCGGATCGACTTGGTCAGCGCGTCCGCCAGGGCGAACAGCCGGGACGGGCTCGAGAGCGTGTCGCCGCTGCGGATCTGCTTCGCGAGCGAGGCCACGAACGCCTGCTGCCGCTTGATCCGACCCAGGTCGCTGCCGTCGCCACCGAGCCCGATGTCGTGGCGCAGCCGGACGTAGTCCAGCGCCTCCTTGCCGTGCACCTTGCGTCGGCCGGCCGACAACGAGATGTTGCCCTCGCGGTCCTGCACCGTTCTGGGCAGACAGATCTCCACACCGCCGACCGCGTCGACCATGCCCTTGAAGCCGGAGAAGTCGACGATGATGTGGTGGTCCACGCGCATGTCGGTGATCTTCTCGACGGTGTTGCGCGTACAGGCCGCGCCGCCGAGTTCGAACGCCGAATTGAACATCACCCCGCGCTGTTCGGCGGAGCGCGCGCCGTCCCTGGTGACACACGAGGGCACGGTGACCAGCAGGTCGCGCGGGATGCTGACGACCGCGGCGTGCTCGCGATCCGAGGACAGGTGCACCAACAGCGTGGTGTCCGAGCGTTCGCCGTTGTCCCCGCCACCGCCCAGCGCGCGGTTCTCGCCCGCTCGCGAGTCCGAGCCGATGATCAGCAGGTTCATCGGCCTGCCCTTGCCGTTGCCGCCCACGTCGGGGCGGTCGGCGTTGAGCTTGCCGTCCACCGAGTCGGTCCTGAGGTTGCCGTTGAGTCGCTGGTAGGCGAAGTAGCCGGCCGAGACGCCGGTCAGCACGATCAACGAGACCCCGACGCCGATCGGCAGGAACACCCTGCGGCGCCGGTTGCGCTTCTTGCGCGCGCGCCGCGCGGCGGCTCGGCCGCGGGCGGATTCGACCGGCGCGGCCGAACCGGGTTCGTGGGGCGGCGCGTTCGACGGATCGGCGGGCTCGGCCGCGGCCTCGGACCGATACAGGTGATCCCACGAATCCATGAACCCCACGCCTCCCCGACTGCTGAGGGACCGCCGGGCACGGCACTACGGGCGGTCGGGGCCACGAAAGCGCAGCACGACCCGTCTTGTCATGGCCTAGTCGGCGGAACGGGTGACGGCACGGGTGACCCGTTCCGCCTCGATTCGCCGCTCCAGCAGGGATTCATCCAGGTGACGGCATACGACAACCGGTACGGACGCGGCCAGCGGCGCGAGCAGGCCCGCCCGCAGTCCACCCGTTCGGGCGAAGCTCAAAGAGGTGAGCAGGCGGTCGCCGGAGACCAGTTCCCACTCGCGCGCGGCGGCCTCGCCCTCTTCGGCCAGTTCGCCGGCCGTCCACACCCGCCCGGCCTCCTCCAGCGCGGCGTCCGGCGCCCGCGTCGGGCCCTCGGGGACGAAGCGATCGCCGTGCCCGGCCACTTCGGCCGCGTAGTCCAGGAAGCCGGCGGGCGGCGCGGGAAAGCGCCCGCCCATCGGGCGCAGGGCCAGCGCGACCCGCTCACCGGGACACGTGGCCGCGCGCTCGAGCGTGTCCGGACCCGAGACCACCACGTCCGCGTCGGCGGGATCCGCGTCGAAGCTCACCACCAGGCCGAGCGACCAGGCCGCGAGCAACCACACCTGGGTCTGCCAGTGCGCGGGCAGCAACAGGGACACCCGCGCTCCGGGCTCCACCGCGAGGTCGTCGCGCAACAGATTCGCGGTCTTGGCGACCCAGTTGTCGAACGTGGCGACCGAGAGCTCTACCCGCTCCCCGGTGGTGTCGTCGTAGAAGGTGGTGAAGGGCCGCGCGGAGTCGGCGGCGAGCGCGGTGCGCAACTGATCGACCGGGGTGCTGGGCATGGGCCCAGCCTATCGAGCACGCGAATCCGTGCGGCAAATGGGTGTATTTAAGACATTTAGTACGGGCTTCGTCGTTGTCCGGGCACCCGTAGAACTCGACCACCCCACAATGGAGGGTCTGCCCGTGTACACCAGAATCGCGTTGTCGATCGCCGCCCTCGCCGTACCCGCCGTGCTGCTCGGACCGCCCGCGCAGGCCGACCCGCGGCCGAGCACCCCCGGCTCGACGGTGACCCTCCCCTTGGCCGGCATCGAACAGGAGCCGGACGCCGACGCGCCGCGCACCGGCCGGACCGAGGTGCTGACCACCGAACGCCACACGCCCGCCTACTCGTTGCTCGGCGTCACCTGGGCCGGTTCCGGCACGGGCGAACGCGTCGTGGTGCACGTACGCACCCGAACCGGCGGGGTCTGGAGTCCGTGGCGCGAACTGCACGCCTCGCACGCGGGTGGCGACGGCGGCACCGGCGGCGGGGACGTCGATCGGGCGGGAGCCGGCGGGCGAGGCGGTACCGAGCCGTTCTGGGCGGGCCCCTCCGATGGCATCCAGATCCGGGTGGGCGTGCTGGAGGGGGTGTCGCCGAAGGACCTGCGCGCCGAACTGGTCGATCCCGGCGAGTCGATCCTGGACCGCATGCCCCCGCTCCCGGGCCTGCCCAAGCGCACCGACGGCCGCGCGGTCAAGGGCCACGCCATCGAGCCGGCGATCGTCGCGCGCAAGGACTGGGGCGCGGACGAGTCGCTGCGCGACGCGAAGTTCAAGTACACGAACACGGTCCGGGCCGCGTTCGTGCACCACACCGCCGACGGCAACGACTTCCCGTGCAGCGACTCGGCGAAGGTGCTCCGGTCGATCTACCGCTACCACGTCAAGACCAACGGCTGGGCCGACGTGGGCTACAACTTCCTGGTGGACAAGTGCGGGACCATCTTCGAGGGCCGCGCCGGCGGCACCGACAAGCCGGTCCTGGGCGCACACACCCTCGGGTTCAACACCGACAGCATGGGCGTCGCCGCGATGGGCACCTATACCAAGGCCCAGCCGCCCGGGCCGATGCTGATCTCCCTGTCGAGGCTGCTCGCGTGGAAGCTCGGCCTCGACGACCGCGACGCCAAGGGCAAGGTCACCCTGACCTCGTCGGACGGCGGCAGCCGCTACCCGAAGGGCACGACGCACTCGTTCGACGTGATCTCCGGGCACCGGGACGCGTTCAACACGGAGTGTCCGGGACAGGCGCTCTACGACGAACTGGGCGCGATCCGTCGGGATGTGGCGCTGCGGTTGGGGTGAGCGACGGGGTGGCCGCGGGCGGTCAGGATCGTTTTTCGACGATCTCCCGGAGCCGTTCCACGAGCGGTTCCACCACCGCCTCGGGTACGAAGCGTTCGCGCGCGAGGGCCGCTGCGGCGGCACGCAGCCGGGCCACCTCGGCCGGATGCTGGGCCAGCCGGCGCAGCGCGTCGGCCAGCGCGTCCGAGTCGCCCGCAGGGACGAACAGCCCGGCCGGGCCGAACAGTCGGCGCTGCGGCGCGGTGTCCGAGGTGAGCACCGCACACCCCGCGGCGGCTCCCTGGAAGACCTTGTTCGGGACCAGCCGCAGCGCCTTGGCGCCGGTCCCGAACACGCCCAGACATACGTCGTGCGCCGCGACCAGACGCGGCAGTTCGGCCTCGGGCACCCAGGTCCGCCAGGTCACCCGGGGAGCGTTCGGCCCGACCAGGTCCCGCGTTCGCTGCGCCTGGAGACCTCGGCCGATCATCGTCACGGCGATCGGGTAGCCGTCCAGGCGGCTCAGCGCGGCACCGATCACCGGTGCGCCCTGGACCGGCGAGTACAGCCCGAACGAGATCACCCGCAGGTCCTCACCGGGGCGGAAGTCCGGCACGAAGTCCATGGAGGGATCCGGGGAGGGATCGGTAGCGGGATCGGTGGCGAGGTACGGATCCGTGCGGGGATCCGTCGGGTGATCCCGATCCGCCCGGTCACCCGCTCCGAGGTCCGAGGCCGCGTCGAACCACACCTGCGGCGCCCCGATCGGTACCACCACGGCCCGCTCACGCTGCGCCGGCGCGAGTACCCGGCGGTGCTCCTCGGTGTCCACCAGCACCAACCGGGCCGCCGCGATCGCGGCCTGCTCGATCCGGTCGACCTTGCGCAACTCGGCCTGAGCGGCCTGGCCGAGCCGGTCGGCCACGTCGTCCACGCTCTCCAGATGGTCCAGCACCAGGGGGATGCCCGGGAACAGCCGCCGGGCGATCTGGATGTCGAGCCGGCCCTGATAGCCGACGATCACCACGTCCGGACGCGGCGCGCGCCGGGCCTTGGCGACCAACTCCGCGATGCACCGCGCGTGCCGTATTCGCTGGCGCGGGATCCCCGGATGGGCCGACGGCGGCGGGACCATCGGCCCCGCGTCCATGTGCCCGAGGGGGACATTGCAGGTCACCACCTCGATACCGTGGCGCCGTAAGCCCTCGATGAGAATTCCCACCCGGGGGTGGACGGTCGTGTCATAGGTGCCGAACGCCATCACCCGCATAGGTGAAGTCTGCTCTGCGCACATCGGGGCAAAACCGGGAAGGTACGGTGGCGGTCCCGACCCGGACCGCGAGGAGAGCCCGTTGCACCCGAGTGCCCTCCATCGTGTGTGGCGTCCCGGCTTCGCGATCGACCTGCGGCTCACCGTCGGCCAACTTCGCCGCGGCCACAGCGACCCGACCTACCACGCGGGCACCGACGGCTCGGTGTGGCGTACCTCGCGCACCCCGGACGGCCCGTGCACGCTGCGCCTGATCGACCGCCCCGCGACCGGCGAGATCGAGGCGAGCGCGTGGGGCCCGGGTGCCGAATGGCAGCTCGACGCGCTGCCGGCGCTGCTCGGCGCCGAGGACGACCCGACCGCTTTCGTGGCCCTGCACCCGATCGTCCGGGACGCGGAACGTCGGTTTGCGGGACTGCGGATGCCGCGCACGACGCTGGTCCTGGCCGCGCTGGTGCCCTCGATCCTGGAGCAGAAGGTCACCACGATCGAGGCCCGTCGGGCCTTTCGGCTGCTGCTGGGCAAATACGGCGAGGCGCCGCCCGGGCCCGCCCCGGCCGGTCTGCGAGTGGTGCCCGACGCCCGTACGTGGGCGATGATCCCGTCCTGGGACTGGGCCCGTGCCGGCGTCGACGGGCGCCGCTCGCGCACCGTGATCGAGGCGACCCGGGTGGCCGGACGACTGGAGGCGACCACGGGCGTCGCGCATCCCGAGGCGGCGCGACTGATGCGCCTGGTGCCCGGGATCGGGGTGTGGACGGCGGCCGAGACGATGCAGCGCTCGCACGGCGATCCGGACGCGCTGTCGGTGGGCGACCTGCACCTGCCCAAAACGATCGGCTTCGCGCTGGCCGGGCACGCGGTCGACGACGCGGGCATGTTGGAGCTGCTCGCGGGCTATGCGGGGAACCGGCATCGGGCCGCGTTGTTGATTCGCATGTCGGGGGTGAAGGTGCCGCGGCGGGCGCCGCGCTTCGCACCACGCCCGCACTTCGTCGGCAAGGCGTTGTGAGGATCGGTGTTGTGAGGACTGTGTTGTGAGGACCGGTCGATGCCGGGACCGGGCAACGCGAGCGTGATGCGCCACGTTTGTCCCGGAGGGCCTCGGGCAGCCGTTCGGGTGAAGGACCCGGCTGTGTAGCACCGCAGCGGGAACCGACACCGAGAACGAGGAGGAAGTGCTCGTGACGACCGTCCAGCACTCGATCGACGTGGACGTGCCGGTCCGCACCGCATACAACCAGTGGACCCAGTTCAGGGAGTTCCCGCAGTTCATGAGCGGGGTCGAGCGGATCGACCAACTCGACCCGACGCACACCCACTGGGTGACCCGAATCGCCGGGGTGACCCGGGAGTTCGACGCCGAGATCACCGAACAGCGACCCGACGAGCGGGTCGCCTGGAAGACCCTGGACGGCCCGCACCAAGCCGGCGTGGTCACCTTCCACCGGCTCGACGACGTGCATACCCGGGTGATGCTCCAGATGGAGTTCGACCCCGACGGTCTGGTCGAGACGGTCGGGGACAAGCTCGGCTTCGTGCGTGGTCGCACCAAGGGCGACCTCGAACACTTCAAGGTGTTCGTGGAGAAGCAGGGCCACGAGACCGGAGCCTGGCGCGGAGAAGTGGCGCCGCCCGGCAGCCTCGGCTCCGACGACGGGCCGCGCACGTCGCCCCCGCCCTATGACAGCCCCGGCATGTCGCCGACCCCCGGGCGTACCGGAGCCCCCGGCGGCGGGCACATTCCGCCGCCGCGCCCGCAGGCCCCGCCGACCATCGGTGGAGCCTCGGCAGGGGGTCACTGATCACGGCGTGAAGCCCCCGGACATCGGCCGGACATCGCTCCCGACTCCACGTCGGCGGCGGTGCGGGTCCACCGAATCCGGGCCGGCAGCGCCAGGCGGCAGAGACCGTGCGAAAGGGGTGGGCCCGCCATCGATGACGATGGCGGGCCCACCCCTTTCCGCGTACCGGACACGGCGCAGCTCAGCGCACCACGATCACGTCGTCCGCCGAGCGGGCCGGGCGCTCCCGGGGCGGCTCCGCCGGGCGGCCCACCGCGATGGCGCCCATCGGGTCCCAGTCGGGGGGCAGGGCGAGCGTCGCGCGGACCACGTCCGGGCAGAACATCGTCGAGGACACCCACGCCGACCCCAGGCCCTCCGCGGTCAGCGCGATCAGGAGGTTCTGTACGGCGGCGCCCGCCGAGACGGTGAACATCTCCCGCTCGGCGCCGGCGCGTACCGGGTCCGGGTAGGTGTGCGCGCCCTCGGTGACCAGGCACGGCACCACCAGGTACGGCGCCGCGCGCAGCACGTCGCCGCGCTTGGTCCGGCGCGCGATCCGGTCCTCGTCCAGCCCGTCCGCGCGCAGGTCGGCCACCCACGCGTCGCGCATCGCGTCGAGCAGCGCGGTCCGGGCGGACGCGCTCTCCAGGAGCACGAACCGCCACGGCACGGTGTGGTGCGGCGCCGGCGCGGTGATCGCGGCGGCGACCGCACGGCGGACCGCGGCGGGGTCGACCGGCTCGTCGGTGAACGCGCGCACCGTACGTCGCGCGGTGATCGCGGTCCGGGCGCCCTCGGCGATCGCCTCGGCCGTGCCCAGGCGGAACATGTCGTCCTGGGCGTCGCGTACCAGCGGGCGCACTCCGGCGCCGTCCGCGTCGGTGACCAGGCGGTCCAGGCCGCGCACGATCGCCACCGGGACCGCGCCCGCCTTGCCCTTGACCAACTCGGCCGCGCTCGCGAGTTCGTCCACCACCGCGGTGATGGTCACCGCGAGCTGGTTGCCGTGCGTGTCGGTCCGACCCCGGTGGTCGTCCACCGCGTCCAGCCCCGCGACGCCGATCGCCACGTCGGTGACCCCGTTGCGCCAGGGCCGACCGAAGGTGTCCGAGACGACGACGCCCACCCGTACGCCGGTTCGCTCGGCCAGCGCCGCACGCAGTCGGCGCGCCGACGCGTCCGAGTCCTCCGGGAGCAACAGCAGCGTGCCGGGCTCGGTGTTGGAGGCGTCCACACCCGCCGCCGCCATCACGAAACCGTGCCGGGTCTGCACTATCCGGGTATCGCCCCGGCGGGCGACCACGCGCACCGCCTCGGCGTCGATCACCTTCTCCCGATCGACCCCGCGCAGCAGCCGGCCCTCGGCCTTGCTGAGGATCTTGGAGGTGACCACGAGGACGTCGCCGTCGAGCAGGCCGGGCCCGTCCGGCCCCGTCGCCGCGTCCGCGATCAGCCGGGCCAGGTCGGCGCCTTCGCCGATCTCGGGCAGGCCGGCCAGCCCGAGTACCGAGTAGCCGCGCGGCGGGGCGCCCATCAGCGCACCTCGTCCGCGAGCGCGAGCGCGGCGCGGGCCATCTCGGCGGTGGCCTCGACGTCGGTCATCAGCAGCGGGATCGCCCGGCACCGGATGCCGGCCGCCTCGACGGCGAGCACCGCGTCCGCGTCCGCGGTGTCCACCAGCCAGCCGTCCAGCAGGCCGGGCCCGTAGTGCTGTGCGACGGCCGCCGCCGTCGTCTCGACCCCGACCGCCTCCAGGACCCGGTCGGCCATCCCGCGCACCGGCGCGCCGCCGATGATCGGGGACAGCCCGATCACCGGCGCCTCCGCGGCCACCAGCGCTTCCCGGATGCCGGGCACGCCCAGGATGGTGCCGATGCTGACCACGGGATTGGACGGCGGGAACAGGATCAGGTCGGCCTCGGCGATCGCCTCCAGCACGCCGGGCGCGGGCTTGGCCGTCTCGATCCCGACCGGCACGATCGCGTGCGCGGTCGGCGCGGCACGCAGCCGGACCCAGTACTCCTGGAAGTGGACCGCCTTGCGGGTCCCGGGCTTGTCCGCGTCGTCGACCACGACGTGCGTTTCCACCCGGTCGTCGCTCATCGGCACGAGCCGGACGCCGGGCTGCCACCGCGCGCACAGCGCCTCGGTGACCGCCGACAGCGGGTAGCCGGCGGCGAGCATCTGGGTCCGCACGATGTGCGTCGCGTAGTCCCGGTCGCCGAGCCCGAACCAGGTCGGTTCGACGCCGTACGCGGCCATCTCCTCGCGAACGCTCCAGGACTCGTCCCGGCGGCCCCAGCCCTGCTCCTCGTTGATGCCGTCGCCGAGCGTGTACATGACGGTGTCGAGGTCCGGGCACACCTTGAGCCCGAACAGGTGGATGTCGTCCCCGGTGTTGCCGACGACGGTGATCTCCGCTTCCGGAACGGCCGCCTTGAGACCCCGCAAGAACCGGGCCCCACCGATGCCGCCGGCAAGTACAACGATGCGCATGGGGCCAGTCTCGCAGGCTGCTTGTCGGGCGACTTCGTCGCCGGCTCGCGAGGGGCTGTTTGTTGGGCGACTTCGTCGCCGGCTCGCGAGGGGCTGTTTGTTGGGCGACTTCGTCGCCGGCTCGCGAGGCACCGCTTTTTCTTTCCCCCGCTTCGCTCCTCCAAGAAAAAGCGGTGCCTCGCTCGGGGCTTCGTGTCCCTCCGCTTCGCTCCGGG
>NZ_JBVHLU010000097.1:0-40125 GCF_055558835.1 Embleya sp. NPDC025285 | reverse complement strand
AGGACCCCCACACACACACGAAGACACGAAACCAACGATCCCCCCCCCCCCCCCCCCCCCCCCCCCCCCGCTCCCACATCCCCGTGTTTCCCCCGTACTGCGTTCCCCCGTGTACTGCGGTACCGCGTTTTCCCCGTGTACTGCGTTCCCCCGTGCCGGAGCCCCCGTGCTCCGACCCGTACTGCTCCCCCGTCGGTCCTGTCGACCTCCCGGCGGCGGTTTCCCCCGTCCCCGTGACCGCCGAGAGGTCTCCCGGTCGTGCTCCGTCCGAACCCCGAGAGGATCGGACCCCCGTACTACCCCCGTAGTACATCCCCGCGGTTCCCGTTTCCGGGTTCCCCGTGTGTTGTCCAGTGTTGGTGATCGCGAACGGCAGGGCTTCAGGGAAGTCCCTCGCGTTCGCCGCACCCCCTCGCCCGCGCCGCCACACCGTTGAGTACGGCCCGCGACTCCGCCCCGAGGAGGAGATCGGCCCACCGCTCCTCCCAGGGGACGAGACCGGGCCCCTGAGGGGTCTTAACCCCCGGCCAAGGGCTCTACCGTAAGAGATGTGCGCGCCGTGACCCCAGCCCCGGACACCCCCGCCGGGACCTCAGCCCCGCCCGGACCGAACCCATCGGTGCCCCGGCTCGCCCGATCACGGGCCTGCCTGGCCGACTTCGTCCAGGAACTCCGCCGCGACACCCGCCAACCCTGGCCGCGCCCCACCGTGCTCGACCTGGCACTGGTGCTGCTGCTGACGGTCTTCGCCGTGGGCGGCCTGTACTTCCACGAACTCGGCCGCGACGACGTCCGCGACCCGGACGTGTGGGGCATCCTGCTCGCCGTGCTCACCGCCGTCCCGCTGCTGTGGCGCGGCGCGCACTCGCTGCGCGTGCTGATCGCGGTCAGCGTCGCCGGGCTGATCCTGGCCGGCGCGAACTACGAATCCGCCGGCGCCGGGATCGGCCAGATCGTCGCGCTGTACGCGGTCGCGGTCGGCCGCTCCCGGGTGCCCGCCGCCTGCGCGCTCGCGTTCACCGAGAGCGCCACCATCGCGTGGCTCGCACTGCGCGACAGCGACGTGGAGTTCCTCGACATCGTCGCCAACCTCGCCGCGATGTTCGCGGTCTGGGCGTTCGCCCGCAGCGTCGGATTCCGGCGCGCCTACACCGCCGAACTCGAGGCCCGCGCCGACCGCCTGGAGCGCACCCGCGAGGCGGACACCCGCGCCGCGATCGCCGAGGAACGCGGCCGGATCGCCCGCGAACTACACGACGTGGTCGCCCACCACGTCTCGGTGATGACCGTGCAGGCCTCCGCCGCGCAGCGGATGGTCGCGCGCAATCCGGACCGGGCCAAGGAGGCGATGGCCGCGGTCGAGCAGACCGGCCGCGGCGCGCTGGTGGAGATGCGTCGCCTGGTCGGCATCCTGCGCGACACCACCGACGTGGTGGGCGGGCCCAACGAGGGCCACAACGCCCCCCAGCCGGGCCTGGACCAACTCGACACGCTGGTCACCCAGGTCCGCGAGGCCGGGCTCCCGGTCGAGCTGTCCCTGGAGGGCGCCCCCTGCGAGCTGCCGCCGGGCATCGACCTGGCGGCCTACCGGATCGTCCAGGAAGCCCTGACGAACACGCTCAAGCACGCAGGCCCCGCCGAGGCCCGCGTGCTCCTGCGCTACAGCCGCACCGAACTCCTGGTCCGCGTCGCCGACGACGGCCGAGGCGGCAGCACCGTACCCACCGGCGACCGCACCGGGCACGGCCTGCTCGGGATGCGTGAGAGGGTCTCCCTCTACGGTGGACGCCTGTACGCGGGGCCCCGGGCCCAGGACGGCTTCGAGGTCCTCGCGCGCATCCCCCTGTCCACCACGAACACCGCCGACACCGCCGCCCCGCCGGACGGTGTCGCCCCCGACCGACTGGAGCAGACCCGCCCATGACGATCCGCGTCATCCTGGTCGACGATCAGCCACTGCTGCGCACCGGCTTCCGGATGATCCTGGAGGCCGAGCCCGACATCGCCGTGGTCGGCGAGGCCGCCGACGGCGAACAGGCCGTCGAACAGGTCCGCGCCCTGCAGCCCGACGTGGTGCTGATGGACATCCGCATGCCCCGCATGGACGGCGTCGAGGCCACCCGGCGGATCGCCGGATCGGGCCGCGACGGGGAGAACACCGCCCGTGTGCTCGTGCTCACCACCTTCGACCTCGACGAATACGTGGTCGAGGCGCTGCGCGCGGGAGCGAGCGGCTTCCTGCTCAAGGACGTGCCCGCCGACGACCTGGTCACCGCGATCCGGGTGATCGCCGAGGGCGAGGCGCTGCTCGCGCCGAGCATCACCCGGCGGCTCCTGGACATGTACGCCGCACGGCTGCCCTCCGCCGAGGACCCCACGCCCGACACGCTCGCGATGCTCACCGAACGCGAGGTGGAGGTGCTGCGCCTGGTCGCGCGTGGGATGTCCAACGCCGAGATCGCCGCCGAGTTGTACGTCAGCGAGACCACGGTCAAGACCCACGTGGGCCACGTGCTGACCAAGCTCGGCCTGCGCGACCGGGTCCAGGCCGCCGTCTACGCCTACGAGAGCGGCCTGGTCCGCCCCGGCGCGATCTGACCGGGGCGGCGACCGGCGGCTACGCGGGCACCACGGGCAACGGATACACCGGAGGTGTGCCACCGAACTCGGGGCACACCTCCCGGTGATCGCACCACCCGCACAACTTCGACTTCCGGGGCAGCCACTCGCCCGTCCGGGTCGCCAGATCGATCGCCTGCCACAGCGCCCGCAGCTTGCGCTCGACCGCCAGCAACTCGCCCTCGTCCGGGTCGTAGGTGATCACGTCACCGCTGCCCAGATAGACGAGCTGCAACCGGCGCGGCACCCGGCCGTGCTGCCGCCACAACACCAGCGCGTAGAACTTCATCTGGAACAGCGGCTTGTCCTGGAACATCGGCGACGGGGCCTTGCCCGTCTTGTAGTCCACCACCCGCAGATCGCCCGCCGGCGCCACGTCGAGCCGGTCCACGACCCCGCGCAGGATCAGGCCGTCCTCCAGCGTCGTCTCCACGTAGAGCTCGCGCCGGGCCGGCTCCAGCCGGTTCGGATCCTCCAGCGTGAAGTAGCGCTCGACCAGCTTGTCCGCGTCCTGCAACCAGGTACCCAGACCCGCGACGTCCTCGCCGAACAACTCGGCCAACTCCGGGCGCTCGGCCAGCAACTCGTCCCACGCCGGCCGCACCATCGCCACCGCCCGCTCCGGCGTGCGCTCGCCGCTGGGCAGGTCGAACAGCCGCTCCAGCACCGTGTGCACGACCGTGCCGCGCGTGGCCGCGGCGCTCGGCTTCTCCGGCAGCTTGTCGATCACCCGCAGCCGGTACAGCAGCGGACACTGCATGAAGTCCGCGGCCCGGGACGGCGACAACGACACCGGTGGCCGGGGCCCGCGCTCACCGCCCTGGGCGGGCACCACGACACCCGCGGTGTCGCCGGCGGGCTCGACGGCCGGGGTGTCCTCGTCGGAGGCGGTCTCGGAGGGGCTGACACTCATGGCGACCACCCTAAGCGTGCGGGGCGACACCCTGAGCGCCCGAGGGGCGGAGCGCCTCTGTCAATCGCCACTACCGCTCAGTAGAGTCCCGGCACCACGGGTCCCACACACCCCATCCGCAACCTCGACGGAGGTCCCATGCGCGTCCCCACCCGCACCCGGCTGCACGTGGCCGCCGCGATCACCGGCGGCCTGCTCCTGGCGGGTCTGCCCACCCCGGCGTCCGCGCAGGAGGACCGGCACGGCCGCGGGCCGGACAAGATCACGGTCGGCGACCGCACCTTCATCGCCGACGAGCGCGGCCGGGCCACCCAGTGGCGCGGCTTCAACATCGGCGACAAGGAACACCGGGGCGCGGAGGCGTTCAAGGACGTCACCGAGAAGCAGTTCCGCGAACTCTCCGACCGCGGCTTCAACCTGGCCCGGGTGCTGTTCTTCTGGGACGACCTGGAACCGAGCCCCGGCCGCTACAGCCGCGACTACCTGGCCCGGATGGAACGCATCCTCGGTTGGGCGGAGAAGTACCACATCAAGGTCGTGCTGGACGCCCACCAGGACATCTACGGCCCGTACTTCAACGACCACCGGGGCAACCCGGAATGGACCACCCGCGACGAGGGCCTGCCGTACGAGCCGGTCCCCGGCGACTGGTTCGCCGAGTACTACACGCCCGGCGTGCAGGCCGCCTTCGATCACCTGTACAACGACCGCGACCTGCGACGCGCGCACGCGCAGATGTGGATGAAGGTCGCCGCCACATTCGGCCGGCACCCCGCCGTGCTCGGCTACGACCTGATGAACGAGCCGATGGGCCGCTTCCGCGAGGGCGAGGACATCCCCACCGCCGCCGCCCGGCTCGAATCGACCCAGATCACCGACATGTGGAACCGGCTCACCGACGCGATCCGCCTGGTCGACCGACGCAACTGGATCCTGGTCGAACCCACCCCCGTGGTCGGCCTGGGTCTGCCCACCGCGCTCGGCCCGATCACCGACGACAAGGTCGTCTACGCCCCGCACTTCTACGAGACCGCGATGGAGACCGGCGCCGACTACGACCCCGACGGCGGCTTCATCGAGAACTACGAGGCCGCGATCACCGCCTACCCGAAGGCGAACAAACTCCCGGTGATCGTGGGGGAGTGGGGGCCGCCGGACCAGTCGCTGCCCAACATCCCGCTGTTCTACAAGCGGATGACCGCGGCCATGGACCGATTCGGCACCGGCTGGGCGGGCTGGCAATGGTGCAACGGCGGCGGCTACTGCACGCTGGACGCCGACGGCCGAATGAAGCCCAACAACAAACTGCTGGTGCAGCCCTACGCGCGCGCCGTGGCCGGCAATCCCGAGAGCTTCGGCTACAACCCGGACACCCGCACCTACACGCTCACCTTCACCACCCGCCGGGGCGCCCAGGGCCCCACCGAGATCGCCCTCCCCAAGGACGTCTACGCCAAGCCCCCGACCATCCGCGTCACCGGCCCCGGCCGCACCCACACCGACACCCGCGACAACACGGCCCGAATCACCACCACCCGAGACGGCCGCTACACCATCACCATCACTCCCTGACCCCCCGAGCCGGCAGGCATCACCACCAGACCCGGCCGGCGCCGCGTCGGCCCGGCCGGGCTTGAAGCCAAGCCGAACACCACCCACCGCAACCATCACGCCAAAGGCGTACGAACCCTTCAGCCCGGCCGGCGGTGAGGCCAAAACAAGCCAAGCACCACTTGCGCAACCACCACGCCGAAGCCGTACGAACCCTCCAGCCCGGCCGGCGTTCGAGGCCAAATAGAGCCGAGCACCACCGACCGCAACCGCGACGACCACCCAGCCCGGCCGGCGCTCGAGGCCAAGTAGCCCGGCCGGCGAGTGAGGCCGAAGAACCCCGCCCTCAACCCCGCATCATGGCCAAAAACGCATGCTCGACATCGCTCCGGGACAACACCCCGTACACCCCGCCGTCCCGCTCCACCACCAGGTACTCACTCGCCGGCGCCGCCCGCATCGCAACCAGCAGATCCTCCCCGGCCAGATCCGCGCCCACCTTCATCCCCGGCCCCAGATCCCGCGCCAACGGCCCCACCGCCACCCACGGCCTGCGGTGCTCCGGCGTCGCCAACACCGCGGCCTCACGCACCACCCCGACCGGATCCCCGCCCCGATCCACCACGACCAGCCCGCGCGCACCCTCCTCGTGCGCCCGCCGCAGCGCCTCCGACAACGGCACATCCGCCGCCACCGGGATCGCCCGCCGGGTCAACAACCGCACCCGCAACTCCGGCAACCGCTCCCGCAGCCGCTCCGCGCGCAGCGACTGCACCGCACCCGCCCACATGAATCCGGCCACCAACGCACCGAAGATCAACGTGTACGTGCGCGCTCCCGCGTCCGCGCCCAGCGACCACAGCGCCGCCGCGATCAGCACCACCACCGCGAGCACCCGACCCGCCCAGGACGCCGCGATCGTGCCGGCCAACGGCCGCCCGCTGACCCGCCACACCACCGCCCGCAACATCCGGCCACCGTCCAGCGGCAGCCCCGGCAACAGGTTGAACGCGGCCACCAGCAGATTGGACACCGCCAACAACGCGACCATCCGCCCCGCCAGCGTGTCCACGTCCAGCGCCAGACCGATCACCCAGAAACCGCCACCGAGCAGCAGTGACAACGCCGGACCCGCCGCCGACACCAGGAACTCGTGCCGGGCCGTCTCCGGCTTGTCGATCTCGGACACCCCGCCCAGGAACTGGATGGTGATCCGCCGCACCGGCAAGCCCAGCCGCAGCGCCGTCACCGCGTGCGCCAACTCGTGCACCAGCACGGACACGTACAACAGCACCGCGAAGCCGAACGACAACACGAACCGCCACGGACCCAGATCCGGGAACAGGCTCTCGAAGGTCGGCGCGAACAACACGGTGATCACCGCGGCGATCACGAACCACGTCGGCGCGACATAGACCGGCACCCCGAAGGGGCGCCCCATGAGCAGGCCACGCCTCGGCTCCCGGCGCGGGGCGTCGTCCTGCCGCATCCTGCGTCCCTGCGGCCTGCTCGAATCAGTCACGTCCAAGATGCTATGCAACCGAGTCCCGGTTTGACCCCCACGGGGCCCGCACCCACGCGTCGGAGCGTCGTCCACGACCGACTAGGCTGACCCCCATGTCCGAACCGACCGGTGCCGCGCGCAGGCGCGGACCCTTCCAGGTCGGGGACCAGGTTCAGCTGACCGATCCCAAGGGCCGCCACCACACCTTCACGCTCGAAGCGGGCAAGGCGTTCCACACCCACAAGGGCTCGTTTCAACACGACGCGCTGATCGGCGCTCCCGAAGGGACCGTCGTACGGTCCACCGGGAACACCGACTACCTCGCGCTGCGACCTCTGCTCCCCGACTTCGTCCTGTCCATGCCCCGCGGCGCCGCGGTGATCTACCCGAAGGACGCCGGCCAGATCCTCGCGATGGCCGACATCTTCGCCGGCGCCCGCGTCGTCGAGGCCGGCGTCGGCTCCGGCGCGCTGAGCACCTTCCTGCTCCGCGCCATCGGCGACACCGGGCAGCTCGCCTCCTACGAACGCCGACAGGACTTCGCGGACATCGCCCGCAAGAACGTCGAGCGCTATTTCGGCGCCCCCCACCCCGCCTGGAAGCTCACCGTCGGCGACCTCCAGGACAACCTCGTGGAGACCGGGGTCGACCGGGTGATCCTCGACATGCTCGCGCCCTGGGAGTGCCTGGACGCGGTCTACAAGGCGCTCGCGCCCGGCGGCCTGGTGTGCTGCTACGTGGCCACCACCACGCAGCTCTCGCGCACCGTGGAGACCATGCGCGTGATGAACTGCTTCACCGAGCCGCAGCCCTTCGAGTCGATGGTCCGCTCCTGGCACGTCGAGGGCCTCGCGGTCCGCCCCGACCACCGGATGATCGGCCACACCGGCTTCCTGGTCACCGCCCGGCGCCTCGCCGACGGGGTCGAGCCGCCGCTGCGCCGGCGCCGCCCGTCCAAGGGCTCCTACGGCGACGACTACGCCGGCCCCGGCGCGGAGGCCGGTACCCCGCTCGAACCCTGACCCATCGTCAGGCAATGGTTGAGACAAGGCGGGCCGGGACCCTGTACCGGGACCCGGCCCGCCCCATAAGGTCGTCCACCGTGGCGGACGATCACCCTGAGACCCGGCCCGCGCGCGGCGACAGTACCCGCGGGCTCGTGACCACCGACGCACCATCCGACACCTCCGCGCGCCGGCGCGTCGAGGTCCCCGACGTCCGCAACGGCATCGCCTTCGCCGCCGCGGCCATCGTGTTCGCACTCATCGTCGGCACCGGCCTGGTGATCTGGGCCGCGGCCTCCCTGGACGGCGGCATACCGGGCGTCACCGCGCCCGCCAGGGACCGGCCCAATCAGCAGGATCCACCGGCCGCGCCGCGCACCATCCAGCCGGGGGAGAACACCACGAGCACGTCGCATCAGGGGCAGGCGGCGGGTCACGCTCCCGAGGCCGCGCAGGCCGTGCCGATCTCCCGCAGCCGATCCGCCGGCGGCCCCACCGAGGCGGAGCTCGCCCGGATCGACTTCCCGATTGACTGCCCGGGCGTGGGCGCACAGCTCAAGACCGTGCTGACCGACCCGACCGGCCCCACCGTGGTCCGGGTCGAGTGCGCGGCCGGCTCCGGCTCCCCGCCCGCCGCGCTGCTGGCCTACGCCGCCGCGGACACCGGCACACCCCGGCTGGTGGCCACCCTGCTCGACACCGACGAGGGCCTGCTGGTGAGCGACGTCACCCGGGACGGCGACTCGATCACCGCGCACACCCTGGGCTGGTCCGGCCCGGACGTCCCCCGCTGCTGCCCCGACGTCGACGGCACGCTCCGTTGGCGTCTCACCCCGCTCGGTGCCCAACGGATCTGACGCGTCGCCAGACCGGGGCGTACGAAGCGGAATTCAGGACGCGTCCGGCCCATACACCTCGACGCCGTCGGAAACCCGACGCATGTGGATGCAATCGCCGGGACACTTGCGTGTGGCGTCGATCACTTCCACCAGCAGTGGCGCGGGCACCGGGACCACCGCGCCCGGCTCGGTGCGCAGCTCGTCGTCGTCGCCCTTGACGTACGCGAGGCCGTCGATGTCCAGCTCGAAGACCTCTCGCGCGTATTGGACGCAGATGCCGTCCCCGGTGCAGAGATCCTGATCGATCCAGACCTCGAGGGGTTCGTTTTCCGCGGACATGCGGCCTCTCTCTTCACCGATTCGTATCGACACGCGACCAACAGACCCTACTCGCGGCTGCTTCCCGAGGTGGTGAGGTGGGTATCTGATCCTCACAAGCGTGGGGGCAATCGCACGGGTGAAGATCGGACACGCCCGGACAGTCTTGCTGATCAAGGGGTTTCAACCCCTCCTGCCGTAGGTAGGGTCGGAGACGTCGCAGCTCCCAGGAGGAGGTGAGGGCCGTGGCAGTCCACGACGACGACATGAACCGTGGTGGGAGGCCGGCTCGGGGTACGGACGACCTCGTAAGCCAGGTTTCTTTTCTAGAGCAGGAAGTCGCCGTCCTGCGTCGCAAGCTCGCCGACTCACCGCGCCAGAGCCGTTTGCTCGAGGAGCGGGTCGTCGATCTTCAGACGTCCTTGGCCGGCATGACCACACAGAACGAGCGATTGGTCGCGACCTTGAGGGAGGCCCGCGACCAGATCGTGGCCCTCAAGGAGGAAGTGGACCGACTCGCCCAACCCCCCTCGGGGTTCGGCGTGTTCCTACAGGCCAACGAGGACGGCACGGCGGACATCTTCACCGGCGGGCGCAAGCTCCGGGTGAACGTCAGCCCCAACATCGAGCTCGACGAACTCCAGCGTGGCCAGGAGGTCATGCTCAACGAGGCCATGAACGTGGTCGACGCGATGGAGTTCGAGCGGGTCGGCGACGTGGTGATGCTCAAGGAACTGCTCGAGGACGGCGAACGAGCCCTGGTCATCGGGCACACCGACGAGGAGCGCGTGGTGCGCCTCGCCGAGCCGCTGATGGACTCCCCGCTGCGCGCGGGGGACTCGCTTCTGCTCGATTCCCGATCGGGCTACGTGTACGAGCGGGTTCCCAAGAGCGAGGTCGAGGAACTGGTCCTCGAAGAGGTCCCGGACATCGACTACACCAAGATCGGCGGTCTGCGGAACCAGATCGAGATGATCCGCGACGCGGTGGAGCTGCCCTACCTCCACCCCGACCTGTTCAAGGAACACGAGCTGCGCCCGCCCAAGGGCATCCTGCTCTACGGCCCCCCCGGCTGCGGCAAGACGCTGATCGCCAAGGCGGTCGCGAACTCGCTCGCGAAGAAGGTGGCCGAGGCCCAGGGCAACGAACAGGGCAAGAGCTACTTCCTCAACATCAAGGGTCCCGAACTGCTCAACAAGTACGTCGGCGAGACCGAGCGGCACATCCGCCTGGTCTTCCAGCGGGCTCGTGAGAAGGCCAGCGAGGGCACCCCCGTCATCGTCTTCTTCGACGAGATGGACTCGCTCTTCCGCACCCGAGGGTCGGGCGTCAGCTCGGACGTGGAGAACACCATCGTTCCGCAGCTCCTGTCCGAGATCGACGGCGTGGAGGGCCTGGAGAACGTCATCGTGATCGGCGCCTCCAACCGCGAGGACATGATCGACCCGGCCATCCTGCGGCCGGGCCGGCTCGACGTGAAGATCAAGATCGAGCGTCCGGACGCCGAGGCGGCCAAGGACATCTTCGCCAAGTACCTCAAGGTCTCGCTGCCGCTGCACGACGACGACCTGGTGGAACACGGCGGCAACCGGGCCGCCACGGTCACCGGGATGATCCAGGTCGCGGTGGAGCGGATGTACTCGGAGAACGACGAGAACCGCTTCCTGGAGGTCACCTACGCCAACGGTGACAAGGAGACCCTGTACTTCAAGGACTTCAACTCCGGCGCGATGATCGAGAACATCGTCGGTCGCGCGAAGAAGATGGCGATCAAGGACTTCCTGGAGCACCGCCAGAAGGGCATCCGGGTGGCCCACCTGCTCGCCGCGTGCGTCGACGAGTTCAAGGAGAACGAGGACCTGCCCAACACCACCAACCCCGACGACTGGGCGCGGATCTCCGGCAAGAAGGGCGAGCGGATCGTCTACATCCGCACGCTGGTCTCGGGCAAGCAGGGCGACGAGGCCGGTCGCTCCATCGACACCGTGGCCAACACCGGTCAGTACCTCTGATCCCGATCGAGTACCGATTGACCACCGATGCCGCGGCCCGTGTTCAGGTCGAACACGGGCCGCGGCGCCGTGCCGGGACGACACGTCAGCACAGGGCAATAGTTCCGGCCGTATCCCCAAGGCAATCCAACGGCAATAGGCTCGGCAGCATGACCAGGGTGTACCCGGATCACGGAGAGTGTGACTCGGGTACCGGCCGGGTGAGGGACGAGGGGGTCGCATGACCGTCCGGCGTGTGATGGGCATTGAAACCGAGTACGGGATCTCCGTACCCGGACATCCGAACGCCAACGCGATGTTGACGTCTTCCCAGATCGTGAACGCGTACGCCGCAGCGATGCAGCGGGCCCGGCGGGCCCGCTGGGACTTCGAGGAGGAGAATCCGCTGCGCGACGCGCGCGGGTTCGACCTCGCGCGCGAACTGGCCGACTCGAGCCAGCTCACCGACGAGGACGTCGGCCTCGCCAACGTGATCCTGACCAACGGCGCTCGGCTCTACGTCGACCACGCCCACCCGGAGTACAGCGCGCCCGAGACCACCAACCCGCGTGACGCGGTGATCTGGGACAAGGCCGGCGAACGCATCATGGCCGAGGCCGCGCGGCGCGCCGCCGAGCTGCCCGGCGGCCAGCAGATCCTGCTGTACAAGAACAACACCGACAACAAGGGCGCGTCCTATGGCACGCACGAGAACTACCTCATGCAGCGCGCCACGCCGTTCGCCGACATCGTCCGGCACCTGACCCCGTTCTTCGTCTCCCGCCAGGTGATCTGCGGCGCGGGGCGGGTGGGCATCGGCCAGGACGGCTCCGCCCACGGCTTCCAGATCAGCCAGCGAGCGGACTACTTCGAGGTCGAGGTCGGCCTGGAGACCACGCTCAAGCGGCCGATCATCAACACCCGCGACGAGCCGCACGCGGACGCCGAGAAGTACCGGCGCCTGCACGTGATCATCGGTGACGCGAACCTGTCCGAGGTGTCCACCTACCTCAAGCTCGGCACCACCGCGCTGGTCCTGTCGATGATCGAAGACCGCTTCCTCGGTAACGACCTGACCGTGGACCAGCCCGTGCGCACGCTGCACGAGGTCTCCCACGATCCCACCCTCAAGCAGCTCATCACGCTGCGCAACGGCCGCAAACTGACCGCGATCCAGCTCCAGCTCGAATACCTCGAGTTGGCCCGCAAGTACGTGGAGAACCGGTTCGGCAAGGATGTCGACGCGGACACCACCGACGTGCTCGACCGCTGGGAGTCGGTGCTCGCCCGCCTGGAGACCGACCCGATGTCGCTCGCGCGCGAGCTGGACTGGGTGGCCAAGCTGCAACTCCTGGAGGGCTACCGACAGCGGGACGCCCTCGAGTGGGACGCGCCGAGGCTGCACCTGGTCGACCTCCAGTACGCGGACGTACGGCCCGACAAGGGCCTGTACAACAAGCTGGAGGACCGCTTCGAGCGGATCGCAGGCGAGGCCGAGGTGCAACGCGCGGTGCACCTGCCGCCGGAGGACACCCGGGCGTACTTCCGCGGTCGCTGTCTGGAGCAGTACGCCGACGAGGTGGCCGCCGCCTCGTGGGACTCGGTGATCTTCGACGTCGCGGGTCACGACTCGCTCCAGCGGGTACCCACCCTGGAACCGCTGCGCGGGACGAAGGCCCACGTGAAGGACCTGCTGGACCGCTGCCGCACAGCCGAGGATCTGGTCCGGGCCCTCACGGGTGGGTGACCTCGCGCGTTCGCGGGAACAAAGCGAATGAACGGATAAATCCCCTTCCGGAACACCTGGCATCCGACACTCGTTGGCACCTACACCCCCGCTCCTTCGGGATCGGGGGTGTAGGCCCTCCGGGGAATGGATAAGCACCGGTTCAAGGAAATGATCACAAGGTGGGGTGAGTGACATGGCCACTAAGGACAGCGGCGGTCAACAGCGTGCGACAAAGCGCTCGGAAGAGGTCGACGAGACCACTACCGAGGCACAGTCCGACGTGCAGGAACGACAGGAGAAGTTGACGGACGACGTCGACGCGGTATTGGACGAAATCGATGAGGTGCTAGAGGAGAACGCTGAGGAATTCGTTAGGGGATTTGTCCAAAAGGGTGGTGAATAGGGGTAAATGTCCGATTTGAAATCGGGCAAGAATTGCCCTGACTGTAAGGGATGGAAGCCCGCTCAGGACTTCGGATCTAACGCAGCGAGTCCTGACGGGCTTTCATTCTATTGCCGTGAGTGCAACCGAAGGCGTAATGCGCAGAGTTATCGTGCCCGGCGGGAGCGTGCCGGATTCAAGGTTCGTCCGAAGGTGGATGTGCCGGACGGCCATAAGCGTTGTCCGAAATGCGAACGGATCAAACCGCATTCCGAATGGCATAAAAGTTCCCGGCAATGGGACGGGCCGGCGGCGAACTGTAAATCCTGTCGCAAAATCGACGGTCGCGCCGGATACTTCATGCGCAAATACGGCCTCACCGAGGCCGACCTGCTGCGCATGCTCGCCGACCAAATGGGCGTATGTCCGATCTGTGTCGCAGCCAGGCCCGAACACGTCGATCATGATCACGAAACCGGTAGGGTCCGAGCCGTACTCTGCTTCAACTGCAATGCCGCACTGGGCATGTTCAAGGATCGACCCGACGCGTTGCGCCGGGCCGCAACCTATGTGGAAGGGATCGTGTGGAAGCCAACACTCGTGGCACCGGGCGTCTACCGGCTGCCTTCCTGACCCCCGGGTCGTCCTCGTTCGCCGAATTTCTCGACGCCTACCGGCCCGAACTGTTGCCCGCGCGTAGGACGCCTCCGGTGCAGCCCGTGACGATCGAGGCGCCGCACGGCACCACGATCGTGACCGCGACGTTCGACGGTGGCGTGGTGATGGCCGGCGACCGGCGCGCCACGATGGGGAACCTGATCGCACAGCGGGACATCGAGAAGGTGTTCCCGGCCGACGAGTACTCGGTCGTGGGCATCGCCGGCACCGCCGGCCTCGCGGTCGAGATGGTCCGGCTGTTCCAGGTCGAGCTGGAGCACTACGAGAAGATCGAGGGCACCACGCTGTCCCTCGAGGGCAAGGCCAACCGGCTGTCGCAGATGATCCGCGGCAACCTCGGGATGGCCATGCAGGGCCTGGCGGTGGTGCCGTTGTTCGCCGGCTACGACGTGGACGGCGGGGCCGGGCGGATCTTCAGCTACGACATCACCGGCGGCCGGTCGGAGGAGCACGGCTTCCACTCGGTGGGTTCGGGCTCCCTGTTCGCCCGAGGCGCGCTGAAGAAGCTGTACCGCCCCGGTCTGGACGCCGACGGCATCGTGACGGTGTGCATCCAGGCGCTCTACGACGCCGCCGACGACGACTCCGCCACCGGCGGGCCGGACCTGACCCGGCGGATCTACCCGGTGGTGACCCTGGTGACCGAGGACGGCATCCGCCGGCTCTCCTCGGAGGAGGTGGGCGCGATCGTGCGCACCGTGGTCGACGCGCGGATGGAAGACCCCAACGGCCCGACCGCGCCGCTGACGTGACCCCGATGTCGAGGACCCGAACAGCCGACCCTTCGAGACCGGCTCCGACGAAAAGGACTCCACGGTGACGACGCCCTTCTATGTGTCGCCGCAGCAGGCCATGGCGGACCGGGCCGACTATGCCCGCAAGGGCATCGCCCGCGGCCGCAGCGTGGTTGTGCTGACCTACGCGGACGGCATCCTGTTCGTGGCGGAGAACTACTCTCGCGCCCTGCACAAGATCAGCGAGATCTACGACCGCATCGCGTTCGCGGCGGTGGGCAAGTACAACGAGTTCGAGAACCTGCGGATCGGCGGCGTGCGCTACGCCGACATCCGCGGCTACTCGTACGCGCGCAACGACGTCACCGCCCGCGGGTTGGCGAACGTGTACGCACAGACGCTGGGCACGATCTTCTCCAGCGGCGGCGAGAAGCCCTACGAGGTGGAGCTGATCGTCGCCGAGGTCGGCAGCGCGCCCGAGGACGACCAGATCTATCGGCTCACCTACGACGGCTCGGTGGCCGACGAGCACAACTACGTCGCGATGGGCGGCAACGTCGAGCAGATCACCGAGCAGCTCAAGCGCAGCCACCGTGAGGGGCTCACCCTCGAGGCCGCGCTCAAGGTGGCGGTCGACGCGCTCTCGCGCGACGGTGTCGGCGAGAAGCGCTCGATCACGGCCTCCCAGTTGGAGGTCGCCACGCTGGACCGGACCCGGCCGCAGCAGCGCAAGTTCAAGCGCCTGGTGGGCGGTCAACTGACCCGCCTGCTCGGCGAGGCGGAGCCGGCCGCCGACGCGGCGGCGGAGGACGCGGCCGGGACCGCGCCCGAGGCCACGCCGGAGGCCGGCGAGGAGTAGTCTCGCGCACGTCACAGGGCCCGCGCACCGCTTCGGTGCGCGGGCCCTGACGTGTGTCGGGACCGACGCGGCCTCAGCCGGACGCGGGCCGCGCGGTCGAGCCGCGCACCAGGAGCTCGCCGGGCAGCACCACGTCCGGGCCCGCGTCGCCGGTGTCCAGCAGGTCGAGCAGCGCGGTCATGCCGCGCGCGCCCAGTTCGACGGCGGGCAGCCGGACCGTGGTCAGTTCGGGTTCGACCACGCGGGCGTAGCGCAGGTCGCCGAAGCCGGTCACCGACACGTCCTCGGGTACCCGGATCCCGAGCGCGCGGGCGGCCTTGTAGGCGCCCGCCGCCTGGAGGTCGTCGTCGCAGACGAGCACGGTGGGCCGGGCCGGCGACGCGAGCAGCGTCAGCGCGGCCTCGCGCCCGCCGTCCAGGGTCAGCGGCGCGGCGGCCTCGGCGACCACCTCCGCGGGCCCCAGCGCGGCCCGGAAGGCGTCGTCCCGGGCCCGGAACGTCCAGGTCCGCACGGCGGAGCCCAGCCGGGCGACCCGGCGGTGGCCCAGCCCGACCAGATAGCCGGCCAACGCGCGCATACCCTCGGCCACGTCGTCGTTGACGGTCGGTACGCCGCGCCCGGGCTCGCTGTCCAGCATCACCAGCGGCAGGTCCTCGCTGCCCGGCCCGGCCGAGCGCAGCACGTCCAGCGGCTCGACGGCCATCGAGGACGCGAGTACGCCGTCGATGGCGGCCGAGGAGAACGGGTTCGGGCTCAGGTCGATGCCGTCGCGGGTGGGGTAGACCACGACGCCGAAGTCCCGTTCGGCCGCGACCCGCGCCGCCCCGGTGTGCACCGCGCCGAAGAACGGCGAGGTGAGCACGGGCACGACGAGCATCACGGTGCGGGTGCGGCCCAGGCGCAACGACCGGGCCGAGTTGTTGGGCCGGTAGCCGAGCGTCGCCGCGGCGTCGCGGACCGCGGCGACGGTGGCGGGGGAGACCCGGCCGTGCCATTTGTCGGCGAGGACCAGGGACACGGTGGACTGCGACACGCCGGCGTGTTTGGCGACGTCCTTGCTGGTCGGGCGACCGGCGGGGGGCTGGGGCGACGGCAAGGGGACCTCGGGCGCGGTGTCGGGGACGGGGCGGGCCCAGCGTAGAACCCGCTTGCCATGCCGGCGGGACGGCAGGCACAGTGGTAGTCGGAAGTCATACGTATGACTGGACGGTGTGCGGACGTGTCGGGTGCGGCACGGGAGGGCGGTACCCGCGGATGCGGACCTATCTGGACCTGCTGCGGGTGCCGTACGCGGCGCGCCTGCTCGGCGGCACGCTGTTCGGCCGATTGCCCAACGGCATGGGCGCGTTGGCGGTGTTGCTGCTGGTGCGCGCGGACGGCGGCGGCTACGGGCTCGCGGGCGCGCTGTCCGCGGTCTACGGCCTGGCGAGCGCGGCCGGGCAGCCGGTACTCGGCCGGTGGATGGATCGGCGCGGGCAGACCGGCGTGTTGCTCGGCTCGGCGCTGGTCTCGGCGCTGGCCTACGCCGTGTTCGCGCTCGTGGGCGCCCACCCACTGCCGCTCGCCGTCGGCGCGGTGCTGATCGCGGGCTTCACCACGCCGCCGCTGGAAGCGGGCCTGCGCGCGCTGTGGCCCTCGGTCCTCACTCCCGAGCGGGTGCAGGCGGCGTACGCGCTGGACGCCGCCGCGCAGGAGATCCTGTTCACCGTGGGGCCGCTGATCGTGGTGGTCGTGGTGCAGGTGGCCTCGGCGGAACTGGCCGTGTTGCTGACCGGGTTGATCGGGGTGGCGGGCACCCTGATCGTGGTCACCGCGCGCCCCTCCCGAATCTGGCGCGGCGAGCAGCACACCCCGCACTGGGCGGGCGCGCTGCGTTCGGCCGGTCTGCGGGTGGTCCTGGTCGCGTTCACGCTGGCGGGCATCGCGCTGGGGGTGCTCAGTGTCGCGGCCGTGGCGTACGCCGACCACGAGGATTCCGGCGCGCTGTCCGGGGTGTTCCTGGCGGCGATGTCCTTCGGCGCGCTGCTGGGCGGCCTGGTGCACGGGGTGCGGGCCTGGCGGACCCCGCCGGCGCGTCGGTTGTTGTGGTTCATGTTGTGGCTGACGGTGTGTTATCTGCCACTGACGGCGGTGCCCGGCCCGTGGTTGATGATGCCGCTCGCGGTGCTGTCCGGGGTGTTCCTGGCGCCCGCGATCGCGTGCGTGTTCACCCTGATCGACGAGTTGGCGCCGCGCGGCACGGTGACCGAGGCGTTCGCGTGGCTGGTGGCCGCGATCGGGGCGGGTTCGGCACTGGGCATGGGACTGGCCGGTTGGGCCGGGGAAGTGGCCGGCGCGCGGGGCGCGTTCGCGGTCGCGGGCGTCGGCGCGGGGCTCGGATTGCTGGTATTGCTGGCCGGTCGGGGCCGGCTGATTTCAAACGTGATCCATTTTGTGGAAACCACCGACGCGGAGTTGTCCCGGAACGGCACGTCGTCGGCGTAATGTTGCCGCATGGACCGCCGCATCTTCGGGCTGGAGAACGAGTACGGCGTCACCTGTACGTTCCGGGGGCAGCGCAGGCTCTCCCCGGACGAGGTGGCGCGCTACCTCTTCCGCCGAGTCGTTTCGTGGGGCCGAAGCAGCAATGTCTTCCTACGCAATGGGGCCCGGCTGTATCTGGACGTGGGCAGCCACCCCGAATACGCGACGCCCGAGTGCGACTCGGTGCCGGAACTTGTCGTGCACGACAAGGCCGGTGAGCGCATTCTCGAAGGTCTCCTCGTCGACGCCGAACGGCGGCTGCACGAAGAGGGCATCGCGGGCGACGTGTATCTCTTCAAGAACAACACCGATTCCGCCGGCAACTCCTACGGTTGCCACGAGAACTATCTGGTGGCGCGGCACGGGGAATTCTCCCGGCTCGCCGATGTGCTCATCCCGTTCCTGGTGACCCGTCAGATGTTGTGCGGCGCGGGCAAGGTGCTGCAGACGCCGCGTGGTGCGGTGTACTGCGTGAGCCAGCGCGCCGAGCACATTTGGGAGGGTGTCAGTTCGGCCACGACCCGTTCCCGTCCGATAATCAACACGCGCGACGAACCGCATGCCGACGCCGAGCGCTATCGGCGGCTGCATGTGATCGTCGGCGACTCCAACATGGCCGAGCCCACCACGCTGCTCAAGGTCGGCTCCACCGATCTGGTGCTGCGGATGATCGAGGCCGGGATCGTGATGCGCGATCTGACCCTGGAGAACCCGATCCGGGCGATCCGCGAGGTCAGTCACGACATGACCGGCTCGCGCAAGGTGCGGTTGGCCAACGGCCGCGAGGCCAGCGCGCTGGACATCCAGCGGGAATACCTGACCAAAGCGCAGGAGTTCGCGGATCGCCGAGGCATCCGCACCGGCACCGTGGAGAAGGTGCTCGATCTGTGGGAGCGCACGCTCGACGCGATCGACTCCGGCAACCTGGACCTGGTCGGGCGCGAGATCGACTGGGTGATCAAATATCAGCTCATCGAGCGGTATCGGGCCAAGCACAACCTGCCCATGTCCTCGCCGAGGGTCGCCCAGATCGACCTCGCCTACCACGACATCCACCGGCGCCGCGGTCTCTACTACCTGATGGAGAGACGCGGGCAGATCGACCGGATCGGCAACGATCTGAAGATCTTCGAGGCGAAGTCGCTGCCGCCGCAGACCACTCGCGCGCGCCTGCGCGGCGAGTTCATCAAGAAGGCCCAGGAGCAGCGGCGCGACTTCACCGTGGACTGGGTGCACCTCAAGCTCAACGACCAGGCGCAGCGCACCGTGCTGTGCAAGGACCCGTTCCGGTCGGTGGACGACCGGGTGGAGAAGTTGATCGCCAGCATGTGATCGCCGGCATGTGATCGCCGCGAGGTGCTCACCGACGGTGATCGAGGACCGGCGGTCTCGACCCGCGCCGGCCGGCATGTGAGACGAAGCCGTCGCCCGCCCCCTCCCCTGGCCGGGAGCGGGCGGGCGACTGGCATGCTTGCTCGATGGTCGATACACCTACATGGGACATCGCTCCACCGGTCTTCGAGCTCGACGCGGTGGATGTGTGGGCGCACGGGCCCGGCGGGCGCACGGACATGCTCGTGGGCGTGGACTGGACGGTCCGCGAGGGCGAGCGCTGGGCGCTGCTCGGACACAACGGCGCGGGCAAGAGCACGATCCTGGCCCTGGCCGGCGCGCTGCGCTTCCCCGGCAACGGCACGGTGACCGTCCTGGGCAGGCAGCTCGGCCGGGTGGACGTGCGCGAGGTGCGCGCGCAGGTGGGCGCGGTCAACGCGGCGCTGCGCATTCCCGAGTACCTGAAGGTGACCGACTACGTGCTCACCGGGGCGACCGGCACGGTGCAGCCGCTGTACGGCAGGTACGGGCCGGCCGAGCGGGCCCGCGCCGCCGAGCTGATCGCGCTGCTGGGCCTGGAGCGGTTGGCGGATCGGGAGATCGCGGTGTGCTCCCAGGGCGAGCGCGGCCGGGCCCGGATCGCCCGGGCGCTGATGCCCGACCCGCGGCTGCTGCTCCTGGACGAGCCGGCCAACGCGCTGGACCTGCCCAGCCGTGAGGAACTGCTGGAGGCGATCGACTCGCTGACCCGCGAGTTGCCGCGGCTGACCCTGGTGATCGTCACCCACCACCTGGAGGAACTGCCCAGCTCGGTGACCCACGCACTGCTGCTGCGTCGGGGTACGACGGTCGCGGCGGGGCCGGCGCACGAGGTGATGACGGACGCCAACCTGAGCGAGTGCTTCGGCATTCCGCTGTCGGTGCGCGCCGAGGACGGGCGCTGGGCCGCCCGGCTCAAGCGGCCCGGCCGCGAGGTCGCCTGAACAGGGTCGTCGTCTTCACGTCGTCCTCACATCCGAACCCCATAGAGTGTCCCGGTCCTTGTCCATCTCAGCAGAGGAACATCGTGCGCCGTCTCGCTGCGCTCCTTCTGGTCCCCGCACTGGCCTTCACCGCGGTCGCGTGTGGCGATGACGACGGAGGAAAAACCGTTACACCGATCGTGACCGGAGCCTTCGGGCAGAAGCCGGACATCAAGATCCCCAAGGGGAAGTCCGGCGACAAGACGACGTCCACGATCCTCATCGAGGGCACCGGTGACGTGATCAAGAAGGACGATTACGTCGTCGCGGACACCGTCGGCAAGAACTGGGACGGCACGGACGCGGGCAACTCGTACGACACCAAGACTCCCGAGGTCTTCCAGGCGGGCAGCCAGGAGCTCCTGAAGGAGATCGGGCAGGGGATAATCGGCAAGAAGACCGGCACCCGGATGCTCGTGGTGGTGCCGGCCAAGGTCACCCAGGAAAAGCAGGCCGTCGTGCTGATGCTGGACCTGAAGTCGACCAAGACGATCGACCCCAAGGCGGAGGCCAAGGGCGCCGCGGTGACCCCGCCGGCCGGCCTTCCGGTGGCCAAGGTGGAGTCCGGCAAGGCCGCGGAGATCACCATCCCGCCGGGCGCGACCGCGCCGACCAAGCTGACGGTCCAGCCGCTGATCGAGGGCACCGGCCCGGTGGTCCAGAAGGGCCAGACGCTGGTCGCGCAGTACACCGGCGCGCTGTTCGACAAGGGCACCAAGTTCGACTCGTCGTGGGACCACGGTGGCGCGACCGCGTTCAAGATCGGCGTCGGCCAGGTCGTGACCGGTTGGGACGAGGGTCTGGTCGGGCAGAAGGTCGGCAGCCGCGTGCTGCTGGTCCTGCCGCCGGACAAGGGGTACGGCGCGGAGGGTTCCGGCGAGAAGATCCCGCCGAACTCGCCGCTGGTGTTCGTCGTGGACATCATCGACGCCCTGGGCGGCACGGCGGCCTGACGGCCCGTCGCGCACCGGATCGGGCGATCCGCCCGATAGGTTGGACCCCGCATTCAGCACTCGAACGGATACGGAAACGCTGTGACGAAGCTTACGAAGCCCGAGATCGACTTCCCCGAGGGCGGCGTGCCCGCCGAGCTGGAGATCACCGAGATCTGGGAAGGCGACGGCCCGGTGGCCCAGGCGGGCCAGAACGTCAGCGTGCACTACGTCGGCGTGGCCTTCTCCTCCGGCGAGGAGTTCGACGCGTCCTGGAACCGCAACGCCCCGCTCGACTTCCGGCTGGGTATCGGCCAGGTCATCGAGGGCTGGGACAAGGGTGTGCAGGGCATGAAGGTCGGCGGCCGGCGCAAGCTGGTCATCCCGCCGCACCAGGCCTACGGCGACCGCGGCGCGCCCGGCGCCATCGCGCCCGGCGAGACGCTGATCTTCGTGGTCGACCTGATGAAGGTCGGCTAGTCGTACGACGCACCCGGCCCCGGTTCGCGCGAGCAGCGCGGGCCGGGGCCGCGTTCGTTCCGCGGCCCTGGGTCCTGTCCGGCGGATCCTGGTGGGTCCGCGCCACCCGGCACCGCGCCTCGCCGCACCGGAGAAACAGCCGAAGAGAACCACTATGCGGCTGCTTCTCCGGCAGGCCGATGCACGGCATCCGCCCTTCGGGCTCCTCGCTGCGTTCACGACGCGGCCCGATCCACCAAGATCCGCCGGGCAGGGCCTAGTGCAGGCCCCGGGCCGGGAGTTCGGCCGCGAATCGGCCGGCCGCGGCGGCGGCCAGGAAGTAGGCGTGGTCGGCGTCCAGGCCCCGGCCCATCGTGGACAACCGGGCGGGTGTGGCGCGCAGCGCCGCGTCCAGGCCGTCGATCGGCACCGTGTGCACGTCGTGCCCGGCGCGCAGTGGCTCGACGTCCGCCGCGACCCGGCTCGCCAGCGGCTCGGGCAGGGTGGGCACGATCACGTCGGCCCGGGCCAGCGCGACCCGGCCGTACGCGGTGAGGCAGTGGTGCGAGACGCCGCGATGGCGCTCGCGCCCGTCCGCGTCGGAGATCCGCAGCGAGGCCACGGGTCGGCCGCCGAGTGCGGCGATCGCGTTGATCGCCTCGCCCGCCGCGACCCCGGAGAAGCCCCACGGCGTGCCCGTGCCCAGGTTGCCCGGCCCCTGCGCGACGATCGCCAGATCAGCGCCCTGCACGTGCCGGGCCGCGAGCAGACCGGTGTGCAGGGTGACCGCCTCCAAGTCGCCGCCGAGTGCCTGGCCCACCGTCACCGTGCCCGCCAGCCAGCCGTGTTCGCGCAGCGTGTCGACGGTCATCGAGAACCACAGCGGCAGCGTGCCGCCGTCGGTCATCACGTACACCACACGCGCGTGCGGGCGCGCGAGGCGGATCCCGGCGCAGATCGCGGGCAGCGCCGAGTGCAGGTCGGCGACCAGCACCGGCATGCCCTCCAGCGAGTCCGCGTCGCGCAGCGTCGCGTGGTGCGGCGAGTCCTGTTCGTCCACGCCGAGCACGACCGCCTGCATCGGCGTGTAGCGCGCCTTGACCACGTGCCCGGGGCCCGGCGGCGGATCCGGCGGCAGCCGATCGGGCAGCGCCACCACCAGCGCGTAGCCGCCGGTGCCCAGGCCCATGTCCTGCGCGGTGGTGTTGAGCAGCACGGTGTCGCCGACCTGCGGCGTGCCGGTCAGGTGCGGGTAGGCGATCGCGCGCAGCTCGCGCGCGGGGGCCGGTTCCGGTACGGCCGCGGTCAGTTCGACCGCTCCGCGCCAGGCCCGTCGGATCGCCGTCACTTCGCCGCGTCGCCAGGTGATCACGGTCCGGGAGCCTAACGCCGGCCGGTGTCGCCGGGCGAACCGGAGGGCCGGATTGCCGGGCGGGACCAACCGACGCGCCGAACGCGGTACGGTCGGGGCTGCGCCTTGTGGGAGGGACTGGGATCTGATGGCGATTCCGAAGCAGGAGCGGTTGGTGAGCCTGGTGATGTGTCTGCTCGCCGCCCGTCGCTACGTCACGAAGGAAGAGCTGCGGCAGTCGATCGAGTCGTATCGGCTGTGCACGTCCGACGAGGCCTTCGACCGCATGTTCGAGCGGGACAAGGACGACGTACGCGAACTCGGCTTCATCGTCGAGACGGGGGCCAACGACCCGCTGATCGAGTCCGCCGACGGCTACCGGATCCGCCCCGAGAAGAACGCGCTGCCACCGGTGGAGCTGGACCCCGAGGAGGCCGCCGCGCTCGCGCTGGCCGCCGGCGCCTGGCAGCAGTCCGCGCTGGCGGGGGCCGCGACCGGTGCGCTGTACAAGCTCAAGGCCGCCGGCGTGGAGATCGACTCGGCCCCGCTGACCAGCGTCGAGCCCCGGGTGACCGCGCGCGAGCCGGCCTTCGGGCCGCTGCTGGACGCGCTGCGCACCCGCCGCCCGATCCAGTTCGCCTACCGTCGCTCCGGTGCCGCCGAGGCCACGCCGCGGGTGGTCGAGCCGTGGGGGATGAGCTGTTGGCGCGGCCGGTGGTACCTGGTGGGCTTCTCCCGGGACCGACAGGAACAGCGGGTGTTCCGGCTGGACCGGATCGCCGACAAGCCCAAGCCGAAGCCGCTCAAGGAGCAGTTCCGGGCCGAGGTGCCGGAGAAGGTGGACGTGCGCGGCCAGGTCGCGCGCTTCGCCGGCGAGGGCGGCGAGGGCATCGCCCGGATCCGGGTCCGCACCGGCGCCGGGTTCCCGCTGCGTGCCCGGGCGAGCGCGGTGGTGCCGGCGGGCGAGGGCTGGGACGAGTTGGAACTGAGTCACGGACACGGACTGCACCACTGGCTCGCCGAGTTCGGCCCCGACGTGGTCGTGCTGGAGCCGCTCCATCTGCGCGAGGCCGTGGTCGCGCAACTGCGCGAGGCCGCCGGTGAGGCGACGGGACAGGTGAAGGTCGGATGAGCAACGCGATCGACGACACCCGGCGGCTGTTGTCGCTGGTTGCCTACCTGCGCGAGCGCCCCGGCACGCATCTGGACGACGTCGCGCGCGCGTTCGGCCTGCCGGTCGCGCAGGTCGAGGCGGACCTGGGCACGCTGCACATGTGCGGCACCAGCTTCATGGCCGACGATCTGCTCGAGCCGCACGTCGACTTCGAGGGCCGGGTCTTCCTGGACAACGCCGACGCGCCGGTGCGGCCGGTGCGGCTCGCGCCGCACGAGGCGCTGGCCCTGCTGGTGGCGCTGCGCGCGCTGGCGGGCCTGTCCGGGCTGCGCGAGCGGGACAAGGTCGCGCTGGGCCGGGTGACCGCCAAGCTGGAGGACGCGGCCGGCGAGGCCGCGCGCGCCGCCGAGGGGGTGACCGTGGAGTTCGAGGGCGACGACGCCGCCCAGGAGTCCGCGTTCGCCACGATGGACCGCGCGGTGAGTGAGCGGCGCCGGCTGCGGCTGCGCTACTACGTGCCGCGCCGGGACGAGATCACCGAGCGCGAGGTGGACCCGATCCGGCTGGTGTTGGTCGACGGGCACACCTACCTGGTGGCGTGGTGTCGGCAGGCCGAGGGCCGCCGGTTGTTCCGGCTGGACCGGGTCGCCGAGGCGGTGCTGCTGGACGAGGCGTCCGAGCCGCAGCCGGTGGAGCCGCTGGACCTGGCGGACGGTTTCGCGCCCACCGCCGCGGACGGCATCGAGGTGGTGCTCGAACTCGGTCCCGGCGGACGCTGGGTCACCGAGTACTACCGCTATGACAAGGTCGAGGAACTGGCCGACGGCGGCCTGCGGTTGACCCTGCGCACCCCCGACCCGGCCGGGATCCGGCGGCTCGCGCTGCGCCTGGGCGGGCACGGCAGGGTGATCTCCCCGCCGGAACTCGTGGACGATGTACGACGGACCGCCTCGGCCGCGCTCGCGGCCTACGCGGACCAGGCCGGCTGATTCGCCGCGGCCGGAGGCGATTGTCCAAAAACGGCACATCGCCCGGTCGCGGCCCAGCGGCACTCCCGGTACCACCGACGACAACCTTCCCGAGATTGCGAGGAGGCCCACGGTGTCGACGTTCACGGCGCGCTGCCCGGTCTGCGGACGCGTCGAGTTGACGGCGGATCAGCTACGGCTGGTACTCCGACCGAACAAGTCCTTCTACCTGTTCCGCTGCCCCACCTGCGCCGACTCGGTGCGCCGGCCGGCCGGTGAGCGGATCGTCGAACTGCTCACCGACGGCGGGGTGTCGTCGATGCAGGTCGCGCGCTGAAAGGCGGAGCGCGGCGGCGGGAGCGGGGGCTGTTAGGGTCGCCGCATGTTGCCGTGGGTCCTCGTCTTCATCGTGCTCGTCCTCGCCGGACTCGGCGTCATCGGCTGGTTCGCCTGGCGATTGTTCGGTGACGTGCGTCACCTCGGGGCGACCGTCGCGGACGCCTCCGCGCGACTGGCCGAGGCCGCCGCCGAACTGGACGCGGCCGGCGGCCCGACCGAGCGGCGCGGCGCCGTACCGCATCCGCGCGCCGCGGCCTCTCACCGACAGTGATCCGCACACGTGACCCCTGGGGGTTACGTCCGGTGCAGTTGTTCGCCACCATTGCGTTGCACAGGTGTAAGACGCACCGGCGTACGATCGAACCCGTAACCCCCCGGCCCCGGCAATGAGGTACTGACTATGTTTGGCAAGCTCGGTTGGCCCGAGATCATCCTGATCCTGGTTGTCGTCGTGCTGTTGTTCGGCGCCAAGCGTCTGCCGGACACGGCGCGTGCGCTGGGCCGTTCGCTGCGCATCCTCAAGAGCGAGACCAAGGCGATGAAGGACGACGGGGCGAGCGAGGCTCCCGCGTCCGACAAGACCGCCAAGACCACCGAGACGCCGCCGCGCACCATCCAGGCGGCTCCGGGCGACGTGAGCGAGGCGCGGCCGGTCGGCGAGCCCGACCACAACCGTCGCTGATATCCGCCACGCGCCTTTTAGGAGTCGGCCCTCAAGGTGCTTGACAAGGCAGGGCGCGGACGAAAGTCCGGCCCGAAAGAGAAGAAGATCAAGGACGCCGAGGGGCGCATGCCCCTCATGGAGCACTTGCGCGAACTGCGCAATCGCCTCGTCAAGGCGCTCCTGGCCATCATCGTCGTGACCATCGTCGCCGCGTTCTTCTACGAGGACATCGGCGCCTTCCTGGTCGATCCCGTCTGCGACCTCAAGAACGTCAAGGGCACCGGCGTCACCAAGTGCGGCCAGGGTGTCCTGGTGCAACAGGGCGTGCTCTCGCCGTTCTCGATGGCCCTGAAGATCTCGCTGGCCACCGGCATCATCGCGGCCTCACCGATCTGGCTCTACCAGATGTGGGCCTTCCTGGCGCCAGGGCTGCACAAGAACGAGAAGAAGTACTCGCTGGCCTTCGTCGGCGTGGGTGTGCCGCTGTTCCTGGGCGGCGCCTACTTCTCGTACTGGATCCTGCCGCACGCCCTCCAGGTGCTCCTGGACTTCACCCTCACCGATGCCAGCAACCAGATCCAGCTCGACGACTACCTCAACTTCGTCATCCGCATGGTCGTGGTGTTCGGTATCGCGTGCGAGCTGCCGCTCGTGCTGATCATGCTGAACTTCGGCGGGGTCGTCACCGCGAAGCAGCTCGCGAGCTGGTGGCGCTGGGTGGTGATGGGCATCTTCGTCTTCGGCGCGGTGGCCACCCCCACCACCGACCCGCTGACGATGATCCTGCTGTCCATCCCGATCACCGTGCTGTACGGGATCGCGCTGATCGTGGCCTGGCTCAACGACCGCCGGCGCGGCAAACGGCACGCGGAAGTGTTCGGCGCCGACCTCGACGACGACGAGGCGTCGGTCCTGGACACCTCGGTGCGCCCGGTCGAGCGGCCGAGCACCGTCGTGGACGAGTCGCAGGCGGGTTCCTCGACCAGGGTGGACGACATCACCTGAGGTCGGGTGGGCTAATCTCGCGCCTTGTGTCTCGGGAGATAGCGGTATTCGTCAACCCCACCGCGGGTCGTGGTCGGGGCCTCAAGGCCGCGTCGCTCGCGGCCGATCTGCTCCGTGACCGGGGGCTGACACCGCATCAGGTGTCCGCTCCCGGTGCCGCGGAGGGGATCGCCCGGCTGCGTGCGGTGGTCCGCGGCGGCGTGGCGGCCGTGGTCGCGGTCGGCGGGGACGGCACGGTCGCGGCCGCGTTGCAGGCGGTGGCGGGCACGAGCACGCCGCTGGGCGTGGTGCCGATCGGTTCGGGCAACGACTTCGCCCGGGCGTTGGACCTGCCGCTGGGCGACGTGGCCGCCGCGGCGCGGGTGGTGGCCGATCTGCATACGCGGCCGGTGGACCTGGGGCGGGCGGGGGAGCGCTGGTTCGGCACGATCCTGTGCACCGGATTCGACTCTCGGGTCAACGAACGCGCGAACCGGATGACCTGGGCCCGCGGGCGGACCCGCTACAACGCCGCCCTGGTGGGCGAGCTGGGCGCGCTGGCGCCGATCGCCTACGAACTGGAGCTGGACGGCAAACCGGTCGACGTCGAGGCGACGCTGATAGCGGTGGGCAACGGTCGCTCCTACGGCGGCGGCATGCGGATGTGCCCGGACGCCGATCTCGCCGACGGCCTGTTCGACGTCACGGTGGTGGCCGGCTGCGGGCGGGCCGAGCTGCTGCGGGTGTTCCCCAAGGTCTACGGCGGAAAGCACGTGAGCCATCCGCTGGTCACCGTGCACCGCGCCGCGACCGTGTCGCTGAGCGCGCGCGGGCTCAGCGGGTGGGCCGACGGCGAACGGCTGGGCGCGCTGCCGCTGACCGCGGACTGCGTGCCGGCGGCGGTCCGGGTCCTGGTGCCCGCGCCGCGCGGCTGAGCCACGGGCCGCCGGCCCGGCCGCCTGCTCGGGTCGAGCCGCCTGCCGAGTTCGGGCCGCCCGCCTTTCGGGAGCGGGCCGCCTTTCAGGAGCGGGCCGCCTTTCAGGATCGGGCCGCCTTTCGAGATCGGGCCGCCTTTCGAGATCGAGCTGCCTTTCAAGATCGAAAAAAGGTGATCACAGCCGTCGGTCCCGGCCGGTAGTCTGCTTGACGAGATGCCTCTCGATCCCGCACGCGGCACGGACCGCGACACCCAGATGTCCCCCGCCGAGCGCTACGCGGCCTCCCGCCGCCAAGCCGCCGACGAACGGACGAGCCTGCACGCCTTCCGCGAGCAGTACCCCTTCGGCCTCGATCCCTTCCAGGTCGAGGCCTGTCGCGCGCTGGAAAGCGGCAAGGGTGTGCTGGTCGCGGCGCCGACCGGTTCGGGCAAGACGGTGGTCGGCGAGTTCGCCGTGCACCTCGCGCTCGAACAGGGCCGCAAGTGCTTCTACACGACGCCGATCAAGGCGCTGTCGAACCAGAAGTTCGCCGATTTCCAAAAGCTCTACGGCGCGGCGAACGTGGGCCTGCTCACCGGGGACAACTCGGTCAACAGCGACGCCCCGGTGATCGTGATGACCACCGAGGTGCTGCGGAACATGCTCTACGCGTCCTCGAACGCGTTGAACGGCCTGGGCTACGTCGTGATGGACGAGGTGCACTACCTCTCCGACCGCTTCCGCGGCGCGGTGTGGGAGGAGGTGATCATCCACCTCTCCGAATCGGTCACGCTGGTCTCGCTCTCGGCGACCGTCAGCAACGCCGAGGAATTCGGCGACTGGCTGGGCACCGTGCGCGGCGACACCGCCGTGGTGGTTTCCGAGCACCGCCCGGTGCCGCTGTGGCAGCACGTGATCGCGGGCAACCGCACCTACGACCTGTTCACCGACGAGAACCACACCGAGGTCAACCCCGAGCTGATCCGGCTGGGCCGGATGGAGAGCGAGCGGGCGGGCCGACCGCAGGACCGCTACCGGCGCAATCGCGGCCAGGAGACCCGGCCGATGCGCAGCCGGATCTGGACGCCCAGCCGCGCGGAGGTGATCGACCGGCTCGACGCCGAGGGCCTGCTGCCCGCGATCACCTTCATCTTCAGCCGCAAGGGCTGCGAGGCGGCCGTGCAGCAGTGCCTGCACGCGGGCCTGCGGCTCAACGGCGAGGCGGAGCGGGCCGAGGTGCGCGCGATCGTGGAGGCGCGCACGACCGGGATCCCGGACGAGGACCGGCACGTGCTGGGCTACCACTCGTGGCTGGAGGCGCTCCAGCGCGGCATCGCCGCGCACCACGCGGGCATGTTGCCGACCTTCAAGGAGGTCGTCGAGGAACTGTTCGTCAAGGGCCTGGTCAAGGCGGTGTTCGCGACCGAGACACTGGCGCTGGGGATCAACATGCCGGCCCGCTCGGTGGTGCTGGAGAAGCTGGTCAAGTGGAACGGCGAGACGCACGCCGACCTGACCGCGGGCGAGTACACCCAGCTCACCGGACGCGCCGGGCGTCGCGGCATCGACATCGAGGGCCACGCCGTCGTGCTGTGGCACCAGGGCTTCGACGCGGGCCACCTGGCCGGGCTCGCGGGTACCCGCACCTATCCGCTGCGGTCCTCCTTCAAGCCGTCCTACAACATGGCGGTCAACCTGGTCGGCCAGGTCGGCCGGCACCGCTCGCGCGAGCTCCTGGAGACCTCGTTCGCGCAGTTCCAGGCGGACCGCTCGGTGGTCGGGCTGACCCGCCAGGTGCAGCGCAACGAGGAGGGGTTGGCCGGCTACCACGAGGCGATGACCTGCCACCTGGGCGACTTCGCCGAGTACGGGCGGCTGCGCCGCGCGCTCAAGGACCGCGAGACGGAACTGGCCCGCGAGGGCGTCTCACAGCGCCGGGCCGCGGCCGCCGCGTCGCTGGAGAAGCTCAGGCCCGGCGACATCATCGTGGTGCCCACCGGCAAGTACGCGGGCCTCGCGGTGGTCCTGGACCCGGGCACCGACCAGGGGCCGGAGGGTCCGCGCCCGTTCGTGCTCACCTCGGACCGCCAGGCCCGTCGACTGGCCGGGATCGACTTCCCCGTGCCGGTCACCGCGCTCGACCGGCTGCGCATCCCGCGCTCGTTCAACGCGCGCGACCCGCAGTCGCGCCGCGATCTGGCGTCCTCGCTGCGTACCAAGGCCGGCCACGTGGACCAGCCGCGGGCCCGCAAGCAGCGCTCGCCGGCGGCCGACGATCCCGAGCTCGCCAGGCTGCGGCAGGCGATCCGGCAACACCCGTGCCATGGCTGCGACGACCGCGAGGAGCACGCGCGCTGGGCGGAGCGCTACTACCGGCTGCTGCGCGACACCCAGGTGATCGAGAGCCGGATGAAGGGCCGTACGCACACCATCGCGCGCACCTTCGACCGGGTCTGCGCGATGCTCACCGACCTGGACTACCTCAAGGGCGACACGGTGACCGATGACGGGCGCCGGCTCGCGCGGATCTACGCCGAGTTGGACCTGCTCACCGCCGAGTGCCTGCGCGAGGGCCTGTGGGAGGAGCTGACGCCCGCGGAGCTGGCCGCGTGCGCGTCCGCGCTGGTGTACGAGTCGCGGCAGCCGGACGACGCGATGGCGCCCAAGCTGCCGGGTGGTGCGGCGCACGCCGCGCTGGCCGACATGGTGCGGCTGTGGGGGCACCTGGACGCGCTGGAGGGGCAGCACCACCTCGACTTCCTGCGCGAGCCGGACCTGGGCTTCGCCTGGACCGCGTACTCGTGGGCGTCGGGGCTGAGTCTGGACGCGGTGCTCGGCGAGGCCGACCTGCCGGCCGGCGACTTCGTCCGCTGGATCAAGCAACTGGTCGACGTGCTGGGCCAGATCGCCGCCGCCGCGCCGGACGACAGCAAGGTCGGCGGGACGGCGCGCAAGGCGATCGAGGGGCTGCGCCGAGGCGTGGTCTCGTACTCGTCGGTGGGCTGAGCGGGCGGCGCGGCGGTCCGCGGTATCGGCCTCCGGCCGGTCCGCGCCGGCGCGCGCCGGTTTTTGCCGATCGGCCGACGGGGCGAATCGCGCGGGCACACGGTCGCGTACGGTGCGTGGCGGACGTGTTTCACCAGCGCAGGAGGTCGTGCCGTGCGGATCGACGAGTATCAGTCCTATGACGCCACCGGGCTCGCGGGCCTGATCGCCCGCGGTGAGGTGACCGCGGACGAGGTGCTCGACGTCACCTTCGCGGCGATCAAGGAGCGCGAGCCGGCCCTGGGCGCGGTGGTCGCGTTGTGCGAGGAGCAGGCCCGGGGCGAGGTCGGCGGGTTGTTGCCCGGTGTGCTCGCGGGTGTGCCGTATCTGATCAAGGACCTCGAGTGCGATGTGGCCGGGATGGCCACGAGCAACGGGTCGCGGTTGTTCGCGGGCGGCGTCGCGGCGCGCGACAGCACGCTGGTGACCCGGCTGCGGGCCGCGGGTGTGCTGATCGTGGGCAAGACGAACACCCCGGAGTTCGGGCTGGGTACCACCACCGAGTCCGCGCTGTTCGGTCCCGCGCACAATCCCTGGCATCGCGAGCGCAGCGCGGGCGGCTCCAGCGGCGGTTCGGCGGCTGCGGTCGCGGCGGGCATGGTCCCGGTCGCGCACGCCACCGACGGGGGCGGTTCGATTCGCATCCCGGCCGCGTGTTGTGGGGTGTTCGGGCTCAAGCCGAGCCGGGGTCGGGTCACCCCGGGGCCGGATCACGGCGAGTCGTGGGCGGGTCTGTCGGTGGCGCACGCGGTCACCCGTACGGTCCGCGACAGCGCGACGCTGCTCGACATCACCGGCACGCCGGAGCCGGGCGATCCGTATCACGCGCCGCCGCCGGTGCGGCCGTACGCCGCCGAGGTGGGCGCGGACCCGGGGCGGTTGCGGATCGGGTTGATCCTGACGCCGGTGGACAGCGGTGTGGTGGTGGATCCGGAGTGTGTGCGGGCCGCGGAGGAGGCCGCGGCGCTGTGTGTCGCGCTGGGCCACGACGTGGAGCCGGTGACCTGGCCGGACACGCTGAGCCGGCCGGGCGAGGTGATCGCGCCGATCAGTGCCGCGCACATCGCGCGCATGGTGGACCTGCGGCTGGCCGAGTTGGGTCGCGAGCTCGGGGCCGGCGATCTGGACGGGGCGACCCGGCTGATCGTGGACAAGGGCCGCTCGTTGTCGCTGGCGCGCTATCTGGCCGCGATCGACACGATGCACACGATCGGGCGGGCGGTGACCCGGCTGACCGGGCGCCTGGACGTGCTGCTGACCCCGACGATGGCGGTGGTGCCGCCGCTGCTGGGCGAGCTGGATCCCAACCGCGATCCGATGGCGGCGCTGACCGGGATGCGCGGGATGGCCGCGTTCACCAGCCTGTTCAATGTCACCGGGCAGCCGGCCATGTCGGTGCCGCTGGGGCGCACCTCGGACGGCCTGCCGCTGGGCGTGCAGTTCGCCGGCCGGTACGGCGACGAGGCGACGCTGTTCCGGCTCGCCGGGCAGTTGGAGGCGGCGGCCCCGTGGGCGGGCACCGCGGGTGCGGCGGGCTCGATGGGGGCGGCGGGGTCGGCGGGTTAGGCCCCGGCCGGCCGGTCAGCGACGGCAAAGGGTGTAGTGCGACCCGTTCTTTCCCTTGATCTCGGCGCATTCGGCGGTCGAGCCCGGCGGCATCAGCGGCGCGGCCAGTGCGCTGGGCACGGTGATCGTCGGGTTCTCGCACCACTTGCCGTCGCCGTTGTCGCATTTGAAGCCGACCTTGTTGTCGTCGGCGCGGAACTCCTTGTTGTCGGCGACCAGAGTCGGTCCGGACCGGGTCGGCTTGACCCGGGTCGGGGCGGGCTTGGTCGGCGGGTACCTGGTGGGCTCGGGGCGGGTCGACGGGGTGGCCGGGGTCGGGGGCGGCGGGGTCGGCGCGGGTGCCTCGACCTCCGGCTTGGGCGGAGAGGGCTGCGGGGGGCGGGTCTCGGTGGTGGGGGCCGGCGGGGGCAGCGGGGCGGGCGCGGAGGCGGCGACCGGTGGGGCCGGGCGTTTCGGCTTGGGTTTGTCGGTGTCCACCAGGGCGAACGCGGCGACCGCGACGGCCACCACCACGCCGCCCGCGATCAACGACGAGCGGCCGGCGGTCTGCCCCGCCTGCCCGGCGCCCTTGGCCGCGGCGGCGCCCACGCCCGCGCCCGTCGCCGCGCCGCCTGCCGCGGCGGCACCCGCGGCGACCCCGCTCGCGACGCCGCCCGCGCCACTGGCGCCGACCGCCAGGCCCATCCCGCCGGCCACCGCCGTGGCCGCGGCGGCGGTGCCCGCGGCCACGGCGGTGCCGCTGAGGAAGATCGGCGCGGTGATGCCGATCAGTGCCAGCGCGATCGGTCCGTACCGGTCGCGGACGTCGACCATCTCCGCGTAGGTCTCGTTGCATCGGCTGCACTTCTTCAGGTGTGCGTCGATGCTCTCGCGGCGCTTCTCGGAGTCCATCCGGTTGCGGATGTGCCGGCCGTAGTGCCGGGTGAACTTCTTGCAGTTCTCGTCCTTGACGCCGCCGGTGGCGAACGCCACGAAGTAGTTGTCGCGCAGTTCCTGGCGGGCCCGCTCCAGGATCTTGCGGACGTTGTCCGGGTTCTCGCCGACCAGCGGGGCGACCTGGACGGCCTGCTCGCCCTCGATGTCCACGTGCCACAGCACCATGCGGGACCGCTCGGGGAGGTCCTGGAAGGCCTGGAGCGCGAGCCGCGCGTCGTCGGCCTTCACCACGCGGTCCTGGTTTTCCCAGGCGGACTCGAAGACGGTGAAGTCCTCGGTGAGCCATTCGCGGCGGTCGCTCCTGGTCCAGTCGCCGGCGACGTGGCGCACGGTGGTGAGCAGGTAGGCCCGGAACGCCTCCTTGGGCCCCTGGCCCGAGCGCAGTGCCTGGAGTGTGCGGGCGAACGCCTCGGCGCACAGGTCGTCGGCGGCCTCGGGGGTGCGGGTGCAGGTGCGGGCGAAGCGGCGGATGGAGCTCACGTGCCGTTGGTAGAGCAGGCCGTAGGCGTCGCCGTCGCCGGAGCGCACCAGGTCGGCGAGTTCGCCGTCCGGGGGGCCGTCGTGCACCGGCGGTCGGCCGGTGTCGGAGTCCGGCGGTGGGCCGACGCGGTCGCTGCCCGGTTCGGTCGCGAGGGGGTGGGTCGCTGCGGGGTCGGGCGACCAGGGCTGGGCCGATTGGGTTGCGGCCGGCTCGGGCCCGAGGTCGCCGTCGTACACCCGAGGGTGATGCACGCCGCGTTGGCCGGGGACGAACGGGGGACGCGCGCCGGCGCCGGTGGCCTCGGTGGCGCCGCCGTTCCCGTCGCCGCTGGGGTCCGGGGTCGCCGCGTCGTCCTCGCGTGCCACCGATTGCCCCCTTGATCCCGTGCCGTACCCGATCGTCCGGACAGCATCGTGACCATCCGGCCACGGTCTGTCCAGAAGCGATGGGGCTCTTCAAGGCACCCGGAGTGCGCTCCGGCGCGGGTGGTGCGGCACGAGCGCGGGGGCAGGCCGCCCGCGCCCGTGCGGATCGAGGGGCCGCAGCGGGGGTGACGCTGCGTCATTCGGGTGACGAACGAAAGTACGAAGAGGTGGTTCATGATGTGCTACCGACCCGTCGTGCCCGGCGCGGTGGTCAAACGCACGCTCGAACGAGGGATGCGCGGGGCGCCGCCGGGGACGCCGCCGGGGCCGTCCAGCGGGTCCACGGGTGCGCGGCACAAGCGGTCCAGGCGGTCCGGCAGTTCCGGGTCGTCGCCGTCGAGCAGGGCCATCAGCCGCCCGGGCGGCACCGCGTAGGCCAGGTCGCCGAGGGCGCGTTCCAGGTGCCGGGCGGTGAGCAGCAGGTGCCGCAGGTGGCCCCACAGCAGCGACTCGGGGACCTCCAGGCGCACCACCACGATCCTTACGTGCTCGCCGGCGGCGGCGCGCTGGGCCAGTCGTTGCTGGAGCAGCGCGGCCGAGGGCAGTTCGGTGATCGGGTCGGTGCCGGGGGGCAGGGTGCCGGGCGGGTTGGCCCGGGCGCGGGTGCTCAGGTAGGCCTGCACCAGCGGGCCGGGCGCGCTGTGCGCGAGGCCGCACAAGAACAGCGCGTCCAGTTCGGCCAGCGCCACGTCCAGCGGGATCTCGGCGGCGGCCCGGTCCCGGGCCAGGGCCAGGCACGCGGTGTGCGCGTGGCCGTCGTGGACGAGGGCGTCCAGGCATTGCTCGACGGCGTCGCTGTGCCAGGCGACCCGGGTGGGCCAGCCGGCCCGCAGGGTCACGCGCTGCCACTCGTCTCGGAGCCGATCGCGGTCGGGCTTGGCGGTAATCGTGGTGTCACACTCGGTACGCATGCCTGGGGAGACACGCCTGCACGGCGAACGTGACAGATTCCGTGCAACTTTCCGATGTGACCTGGGTCACATTGTCGATCGTGCGCCCGGCGCGTTCGGGAGCGACCCTTTCGAGTGGCCGACCGCCGTCCTTAGGTGGAGATACCGGGCATCAGCGCCGGGGGGCGAGCACGTCGAGCAACCGATGCACCGGGCCGGTCAGGCCCCAGCGGCGGCGCAGTTCCTCGAGCGCGGCCGGGTCGGCCGGCTCGGTGGGCAGCGGCCGATCCCACCCGGCCGGCGGCGGCAGCGGCACGTCCCGTACCACCCGCACCACGCCCGGCGCCACGTCCAGATAGTCGCCCGCCTCCAGGATCCGGGCCCGGCGCGCCGGGGTCAGCCTGGCCGCCGGGTCGGCGGCGGCCGCGCGCACGCCGGCCAGATCGCCGTACTCGGTGATCAGCTGCGCCGCGGTCTTGTCCCCGATGCCCTTGACCCCCGGCAGGCCGTCGCTGGCGTCGCCGCGCAGCGTGGCGAAGTCGGCGTAGGCCGACGCGGGCACGCCGTAGCGGGCCAGCACGGCGGCCTCGTCGATCACCTCGTGCGCGGCCACGCCCTTGACCGTGTACAACACCCGGATCGCCCGCGCGTCGTCGACGAGTTGGAACAGGTCCCGGTCGCCGGTGACGATGTCCACCGCGATCCCGGCCCGCTCGGCCAGCGTGGCGATCACGTCGTCCGCCTCGAAGCCGGGCACGCCCACGCGCGGGATGCCCAGCGCGTCCAGCACCTGTTCGATCACCGGCACCTGCGGGGCGAGGGTGTCCGGGATCTCCTCCTCGTCCGGCCCGGCCGCCTCGGCGACCCGGTGCGCCTTGTACGAGGGAATCGCGTCGACCCGGAACTGCGGTCGCCAGTCCGCGTCCATGCACGCCACCAGCCGGCTGGGCCGCCGGTCCTCGACCAGGCGCGTGATGAAGTCGACCAGGCCGCGCACGGCGTTGACCGGCGTGCCGTCGGGAGCCTTGACCGATTCCGGGACGCCGAAGTAGGCGCGGAAGTACAGGGACGCGGTGTCGAGGAGCATCAGACGTTCAGTCACGTGCCCGATCATGCCGCACCCGACCGACGCCGGCGCCCGAGCGCGACCGGACTTCAGTCGGCGAACTCGTCGAGTACTTCCTGCAGGGTGTCCCGCACCCCGAGCACGTCGATCAGGCCGGTCATCCGCAGCGTCGCGCGGACGTTGCGGTCCGGCGCGGCCAGGCGCAGTTCACCGGAGAAGGCGTGCATCGACTTGAACGCGTCTATCAGCACACCCAGTCCGACCGAGTCGCAGAAGTTCAACCCGGTGGCGTCCACGACCACCCGCCGACAACCGCCGTCGATCAGCTCGATCAGGGTGCGGTGCAGGAGCGGGGCGTTGTGCAGGTCGAGTTCGCCGGCCAGGTGGACGACCGCACAGCCGCGCCAGATCGTCACCCCGGTGACGGGATGTTCCTGCCCGAGCGTGCCCAAGCGCGCGATCATGGCTGCGACCTTTCAGCGGCCGGACGTACTGCCGCGCCGATACGGCGCCTGCAATGGGCATTGTGGGCCATCCGCGGTAGTGGCGGACAGCCCCTCAACGGGTCGTTTTTTGCGCGGTGGGCCGAACGGGTGGGTCTTGTCCGGTTAAGAGCCGGTCGGTTCCCGTCGTCGACTCCGCCCGCGCGCCCGCCGCCGGCCCTCGCCGCCCGGCCTCGCGCTCACAAAAAGGTGTGGCCCTCGCCGCGGTAGGTGGGCACCGTGCGCACCACCCGGTCGCCGTCGATCAGGTGCAACGCGTCGAAGCGCTCGCACAGTTCGCCCGCCTTGGCGTGTCGGAACCACACCGAGTCGCCGATCCGCAGGTCGTCGGCCGCCGCCCCGCGCAGCGGGGTCTGCACCTCGCCCGCCGCCTCCTGCGGCTGGTACGACAGACCCTGCGGCAGGTACGGCTGGGGCAGCCGGTCGGCCGCGGGCACTCCCGAGGCCGGGTAGCCGCCGCCGAGCACGCTCACGCAGCCGTGTCCGGGGCGGCGCACCACGGGCAGCGCGAACAGCGCGGCGGGCCGTCCGCGGAACGCGGTGTAGTGGTCGAACAGGCGCGGCTGGAAGAGCCCGGAGCCGGCCGCGACCTCGGTGATCGCGGACTCCGCCGAGGTGCGCTCCACGCTGCCGGTGCCGCCGCCGTTGACGAACTCCAGCGGCGCGATCGCGCGCACCGCGCGCACGATGTCCGCGCGGCGCCGGCTCAGTTCGGCGCCGGCCTTGGCCTGCATCGCGCGCAGGATCCGCCCGTAGAGCGCGCGGCCCTCGGGCGCGTCCCCGACGCCCGCGATGTGCGCCTCGTACGCCATCAGTCCCACCAGCCGGAAACCCGGCCGCCGGGTGACCGCCTCGGCGACCGCGACCACCTGCTCCGGCGTGTGCAGCGGCGAGCGGTGCGCGCCGATGTGCACGCGGCCGCCCAGGAGTTGCCACGAGGTGTCGATGTCCACGCACACCCGCAGCTCGTTCCGGGGCCGCACATCCGCGATCGCGCGCTCGATCAGGTCGAGCTGGGCCGGGTCGTCGATCATGACCGTCACCCTCGCGGCGGCCTCGGCGTCGGCCGCCAGCCGGCGATACGCCGCGCGGTCCGTGGAGGGGTAGGCCACCAGGATGTCGGTGATCCCCTCGCTCGCCAGCCACAGGCCCTCGGGCAGGGTGAACGCCATCACGCCGTGGTAGCCGTCCAGTTCCAGCACCTCGCGCAGCAGCGGCAGGCAGCGCACCGACTTGCTCGCCACCCGCACCGGGGTGCCGGCCGCGCGGCGCACCAGATCCGCCGCGTTGGCCCGGTACGCGGCCAGGTCCACGACGGCGAACGGCGCGTCCAGGTGCGCGGTGGCCTTGTCGTAGCGGGCCCGGTCGGCGCCGATGGTGGGCGAGGGAGCGGAAGCGGACACGGGGGGTGCGGCGGTGAGAGGGGCCATTCCCGCAGCCTGCCAGATCGACGTACCGACCGGTAGGACTCGGCGCCGACGGCACGGTCACATCCTCCGGACGCCACCGACGGTGGGTTAGCTTGATCGCATGAGTCATCCCGAGCGCGTGCGGGCCCTGGATCTGATCGAACGTGTCCTGGATCCGGGCTCCTTCACCGCCTGGAACGACCCGCTGCCCCCGATCGCCGCGCCGGATCCGGCGTACGCGGCGGAGTTGGCGGCGGCCCGCGCGCGCACCGGTCTGGACGAGGCGCTGGTGACGGGGGAGGGCCGGATCCACGGGCGCCGGGTGGCGGTGGCCGCGTGCGAGTTCGACTTCCTGGCCGGCTCGATCGGCGTCGCGGGCGCCGAACGGCTCACCCTCGCGGTGGAGCGCGCCACCGCCGAGGGCCTGCCGCTGGTCGCCTCGCCCACCTCCGGCGGCACCCGTATGCAGGAGGGCACCGTCGCGTTCCTGCAGATGGTCAAGATCTCCGCGGCGGTGGCCGCACACCGCGCGGCGGGCCTGCCTTACCTCGTCTACCTGCGCCACCCCACCACCGGCGGGGTGTTCGCCTCCTGGGGTTCGCTCGGCCATGTCACCGCCGCGCAACCCGGCGCGCTGATCGGCTTCCTGGGCCCGCGCGTGTACGAGGCGCTGCATGAACGCCCGTTCCCCGACGGGGTGCAGGTCGCGGAGAACCTGTACGAGCACGGCCTGATCGACGCGGTCGTGCCGCCGGACGAGCTGCGCCGGGTCGCGATCAAGGTCTTCGACGTCCTCGGCCCGGGCAGCGCGCCGCCCGAGCCGCCGCCCGAGGTCCGTGCCGAACCGCTGCCCGACGTGCCGGCCTGGACCTCGGTGCGGCGCTCGCGCGACCCGCGCCGCCCGGGACTGCGCGCGCTGCTGCGGCACGGCGCGCGCTCGGTCACCCCGCTGCGCGGGACCGGCGAGGGGGAGAGCGAACCGGCGCTGCGCCTGGTGCTGGCCCGGTTCGGGGTCGGCGCCGGTCCCGGTGCGCCGTGCGTGGTGCTGGGCCAGGACCGCACCCGGCAGAGCGAACACGGCCCGTTCGGTCCGGCCGGGCTGCGCCAGGCCCGGCGGGGCATGCGGCTGGCCGCCGAGCTGGGCCTGCCGCTGGTGACCGTGGTGGACACCGCCGGCGCCGCACTCTCGCGCGAGGCCGAGGAGGGTGGGTTGGCGGGCGAGATCGCCCGCTGCCTGGCCGAGTTGGTCCTGCTGCCCGCGCCGACGGTATGCCTTCTGCTGGGTCAGGGATCCGGCGGCGGCGCGCTCGCGTTGTTGCCCGCGGATCGGGTGATCTGCGCGCGGCACGCGTGGTTGTCGCCGCTGCCGCCGGAGGGCGCGGCGGCGATCCTGTACCGGGGCACCGAGCGGGCCGCCGAGATCGCCGGGCGGCAGGGCATCCGCTCCGCCGATCTGCTGCGCGACGGCATCGTGGACCGTGTGGTGCCCGAGGACCCGGACGCGGCCGAGGAACCCGAGGCGTTCGTGCGTCGGGTCGCGGCCGTGCTCGAGCACGAGCTGAGCACGCTGCGGGTCCTGGACCCGGACGAGCGGCTGGCCGCCCGTATGGTCCGCTATCGGCGGCTCGGCCTCTCCTGAGTGATGCGGATGTCACTCGAATGGATGAGTGTGCTGGGAGTCCCGGACGGCAAGTCCCGACGGTTTCTACGCTGAACCCGGTTCGGGAACCGGACCGGCTACAGCCCGACCCGTCCGAGCACGGGCCAGGACGGGCCGGCTTCGGCCCGGCGCCTCGCCCGGACTCCCGGGACCGCGACGGCTCGATCGCGCCGTCGCGGATCGGGCCCGGTCCGGGTGAGCCGAACCTCGGAAGGGGGGTCGCGGGTCGGGCAGTGGTCGCCGGCCCGCGATGCTCCTTTGTTGGGCGACTTCGTCGCCGGCTCGCGAGGCACCGCTTTTTCTTTCCCCCGCTTCGCTCCTCCAAGAAAAAGCGGTGCCTCGCTCGGGGCTTCGTGTCCCTCCGCTTCGCTCCGGGGCACGAAGCCCAAGTTCTGCGGCTCCGCCGCTCTCCGCGCTT
>NZ_JBVHLU010000096.1:0-40245 GCF_055558835.1 Embleya sp. NPDC025285 | reverse complement strand
TCTCCCCCCCCCCCCCTTCTTCCTGCTTAGAAGAGGCGTCCTCTTCCTCCCCCCCCCCCCCCCCCCCCCCCCCCCCCCCCCCCCCCCCCGCGTCGCCACGCTGGGGACATGAGCAATTACGGGGACCCCGACCGGGTCGAGGCGATCGCGAGTGAGTTGGCGGCGGCCGGCGAGCGGGTGCGGCCCGGGCCGATGACCATCGAATGGCGCGGCACCGCGGCGGACGCCTTCGCGGCCCGGGCGCAGGCCTGGCGCCGCGAGTGCGCGGCGGCCGAACCGGCCGTGCTCGCGGTGGTCGAGGCGCTGCGGGCACACGCTGCGGCGATGCGGGCGGCACTGGCCCGGATCGCGGCCAACGAGCGGGCGGCCCGGGCTGCGGCCGGGCCGGACGCACGGGAGCGCCTTCCGGCCGGCGGCAGCGCGGCCTGGCTGGACGAGCGGTGGGCGACGCGGTGACCGCCGGGTTCACCGCGGTGCCGGACGCGCTGATGGCGCTCGCGGGCCGGCTGCGCGCGGTCGCCGGCGAGGTGTGGGCGCTGCGCGAGCGGGTCGCGGCGGTGGATGTCGCGGCGAGCAGGCCGCTGGCGCCGGCGACCTTCGAGATGCTGCGGGCCCGGCTGCGCGACGCGGTGGAGACGCTGGATCGGGCCGAGCGCACCGGCGTGGATCTGGCCGACCGGCTGACCGAGAGCGCCCGGGCGTACGCGGAGGTGGACACGACCGCGGCGACCCGGTTGCCGACCCTGGTGTCGGCCGGTCCCGCTCTCCCACCGCCGCCCGCCGCGTCGGTCCGGGTCGCCGAGCCGCCGTTCGTGCTGCCCGAGGCATTCCGCGGCCCGGTCACGATCCGGCCGATGGGCCGCGGCGCGGGCATCGCCCGCATCACGTCGGTCGTGTCGGGCGGGGCGGGTGCCGCGGCCCCGCCGGACGGCTCGCCCGCGCCGGACGGGGACGAGATCGTGGCCCGCGCGAAGCGGTGGGCCGACCTGCGGCTGGGCTACAGCATGACCGGGCTGCACGACGGCTACCGTACGGACTGCTCGGGGCTGGTCTCGATGGCCTGGGGCCTGCCGCCACCGGGGTTGACCACGGTGACCCTCCCGGAGGTGTCGCACCCGATCGGCAAGGACGACCTGCGTCCCGGGGACATCCTGCTCGACACCGCGCCCGGCGCGGCCGGGCACACGCTGATCTTCGCGGGCTGGGCGGACGCGGCGCACACGAGGTATCACGCGTACGAGGAGAGTGCCTCGAAGGGCGCGCACCATGGCACAATTCCCTACCCGTACTGGTCCGGGCACGGTACCTTCCGGCCGTACCGGTTGGGGACGTAGCGGTGCGGTCTCACCGCGCCGACGGGGGTGGGCGATGCGCCTGGGGACGAGGTCCGGCGCGGAATCGAGCAGCAGGACAAGCGCCGGCGCCGGCTCCACACGGCGTGCGGTCCCCATCGCGGTGATCGTCCGCAGAACGCTGCTGCTGGGACCTGCCGCCGTGGCGTTGATCACGTGGCGGATCGCGGCGGCCAATCCGTGGAACCTGGACGTGTTCGACCGGGGGATCCTGACCGGCGGGGTGGTTCCGGCCGCGCTCGGGATCTGCCTGATCGGGATCGAGGTCGCGGCCACGTTCCGCGCCCTCGTGGTCCGCGTGGCGGCACTGGGACTCGCGTTCGTGGCCGGGCTGGTGATGGCCCTCGGCACGGTGGTCACCGCACTCACCCTGGACGATCGCCCGGCCGGGAAGGTCGTGGCGGTGTCACCGGACGGCCGGATTCGGGCACTGCAGGTGGACGGCGCGGCCTCGTACTCGGTCGACTCGATCTACGACCTGGAGATCCGGTCGACTGCGGGCCTGGACCGGAGCACGAGCATCCTGAGCGAGTGCGAGGACCACGGGGCGACGATCACGGGCGTGCGGTTCCTGGACAACCGCACGCTGGAGTACACCCCGCCCCGGGGGACTCCCGTGCGCGTGAGCTTCGATCGCAACCTGAAGGCCGAAAGGCAACAGTGCCCGTGAGGGGTGCACGAGGCACCCCGCACGGGCACTGGATGTCGCCGGTCAGCCGAACAGGCCCTTGAGGGTCTCCTCGTGAGCGGTGCGCAGCTCGCTCAGCGCCACCGTGAAGTGGCCCTGGAAGTCGAGCGTGTCACCGTCGACCACACCGATCCGCGCGCACGGCAGGCCGCGCACCTTGCACATGTCGGAGAAGCGCAGTTCCTCGCTCCGCGGCACCGCGACGATCGCCCGGCCCGCCGACTCGCTGAACAGCGCGACGGTCGGGTCGAGGTCCTCGGCCAGCACCACCCGGGCGCCGTGGCCTCCGGCCAGGCACGCCTCGACCAGCGCCTGGGCCAGACCGCCGTCGGCGAGGTCGTGCGCGGCGTCGATCATGCCGTCCCGCGAACCCGCGATCAGGACCTCGGCGAGCAGCCGCTCGCGCTCCAGGTCGACCCTCGGCGGCAGGCCGCCGAGGTGGTCGTGCGCCACCTGCGCCCACGCCGAGCCGGACAACTCCTCGTGCGTGTCGCCCAGGAGCAGGATGATCTGCCCCTCCTCGGCGAAGCCGATCGGCGTGCGCCGCTCGACGTCGTCGATCACACCCAGCACGCCGACCACCGGCGTCGGGTGGATCGCCGTCTCGCCGGTCTGGTTGTAGAACGAAACGTTGCCGCCGGTGACCGGCGTGCCCAGGATCTGGCACGCGTCCGCGAGACCGCGCGTGGTCTCGGCGAACTGCCACATCACCGCCGGGTCCTCGGGCGAGCCGAAGTTGAGGCAGTCGGTGACGGCCAGCGGCTTGGCACCGGTGGTGGCCACGTTGCGGTACGCCTCGGCCAGCGCGAGCTGCGCGCCGATGTACGGGTCGAGCTTGCAGAAGCGGCCGTTGCCGTCGGTGGCGAGCGCGACCCCCAGGCCGGTCTCCTCGTCGATCCGGACCATGCCGGAGTCCTCCGGCTGGGCCAGCACGGTGTTGCCGAGGACGTAGCGGTCGTACTGGTCGGTGACCCACGACTTGTCCGCCAGGTTCGGCGACGCGACGACCTCGAGCAGGGTGGCCTTGAGCTCTTCGGCCGTGCCCGGGCGCGGCAACCGCTCGGCGGCGTCCGCCTGGAGCGTGTCCTGCCACTGCGGGCGCGCGAACGGCCGCTCGTAGACGGGGCCTTCGTGCGCGACGGTGCGCGGCGGCACGTCGACGATCTGCTCGCCGTGCCAGTAGATCTCCAGCCGGTCGCCCTCGGTGACCTCGCCGACGACGGTGGCGATCACGTCCCACTTGTCGCAGATCTCCATGAAGCGGGCCACGTGGGCCGGCTCCACGACCGCGCACATGCGCTCCTGCGACTCGCTCATCAGGATCTCTTCGGGCGAGAGCGTGTGGTCGCGCAGCGGGACGGTGTCCAGCTCGACCCGCATACCGCCGGAACCGGCCGAGGCCAGCTCGGAGGTCGCGCAGGACAGGCCCGCGCCGCCGAGGTCCTGGATGCCCGCGACCAGGTGCTCGCGGAACAGCTCCAGGGTGCACTCGATCAGCAGCTTCTCCTGGAACGGGTCGCCGACCTGGACGGCCGGACGCTTGGCCGGGCCGTCGGCGTCGAAGGTCTCCGAGGCCAGCACCGAGACGCCGCCGATCCCGTCGCCGCCGGTGCGGGCGCCGTACAGGATCACCAGGTTGCCCGCGCCCGAGGCCTGCGCGAGGTGGATGTCCTCGTGCTTCATCACGCCCACGCACAGCGCGTTGACCAGCGGGTTGCCCTGGTAGCAGGGGTCGAAGACGATCTCGCCGCCGATGTTGGGCAGGCCCAGGCAGTTGCCGTAGCCGCCGATGCCCGCGACCACGCCGGGCAGCACGCGCCGGGTGTCGGGGTGCCCGGCCGCGCCGAAGCGCAGCGGGTCCATCACCGCGACCGGGCGGGCGCCCATCGCCAGGATGTCGCGCACGATGCCACCGATGCCGGTCGCGGCGCCCTGGTACGGCTCCACGTAGGACGGGTGGTTGTGCGACTCGACCTTGAAGGTCACTGCGTAGCCCTGGCCGACGTCGACGACACCGGCGTTCTCGCCGATGCCCACCAGCATCGCGTCGTTGGCGGGCATCTTGTCGCCGAACTGGCGCAGGTGCACCTTGCTCGACTTGTACGAGCAGTGCTCGGACCACATCACCGAGTACATCGCCAGCTCGGAGGAGGTCGGCCGGCGGCCGAGGATCTCCCGGATGCGCGCGTACTCGTCGGGCTTGAGGCCGAGTTCGGCGAAGGGCTGCTCGACCTCGGGGTGGTCGACCGCGTTCTTGACGGTGTCCAGGCTCATCAGGCGTTCACCAGGCGCTTCAGGATCGAGGTGAAGAAGGGGAGGCCCTCGGTCGTCGGACCGGTCAGCGGTTCGACCGCGTGCTCGGGGTGCGGCATCAGGCCGACCACGTTCCCGGCGGCGTTGCTGATGCCGGCGATGTCGCGCCGCGATCCGTTCGGGTTGACGTCGAGGTAGCGCGCGATCACGCGGCCCTCGGCCTCCAACATGTCCAGGGTGCGCTCGTCGGCGACGAAACCGCCTTCACCGTTCTTGAGCGGAACGGTGATCTCCTGCCCCGGCGCGAAGTCCGACGTCCACGCGGTGGACACGTTCTCGATGCGCAACTTTTGGTCGCGGCAGATGAAGTGCAGGTGGTCGTTCCGGGTGAGCGCGCCCGGCAGCAGGTGGGATTCGCAAAGAATTTGGAAACCGTTGCAGATGCCCAATACCGGAAGGCCGGCTTGCGCTTGCTCGATCACCGATTCCATGACCGGCGAGAAGCGCGAGATGGCTCCGCAACGCAGGTAGTCGCCGTACGAGAAACCGCCGGGGAGGACGATCGCGTCGACCTGCTGGAGGTTCTTGTCCTTGTGCCACAGGGCGACCGGCTCGGCGCCGGCGATACGCACCGCGCGCCGGGCGTCGCGGTCGTCGAGCGAGCCGGGGAAGGTGACGACGCCGACGCGGATCGTCACTTCCCCTCCTCCGCCTCGACGCGGACCACGAAGTCCTCGATCACGGTGTTGGCGAGGAACGACTCGGCGGCTTCGCGGATGCGGGCGAGGGCGGCCTCGTCGACCGGTCCCTCCAGCTCCAGTTCGAAACGCTTGCCTTGGCGGACGTCGGTGATTCCGTCGAATCCCAGACGCGGCAGCGCGCGCTGCACGGCCTGCCCCTGGGGATCGAGGATTTCCGGCTTGAGCATGACGTCGACGACGACGCGTGCCACAGGCACTCCCACTGTGATGGTTCGGGCCGGTCCGTATCCGGGATACGGGGGTTCGGACCCTGCTGCTGGATCGGGCCGGTCGACGCCGGCACCCGATGGATCGGCGGTATCAGGGTACCGGCCGGCTCCGGGAGGCCGTTCCGGCGCCAAGTTATCCACAGCTTTGGAGTTGTCCACAGGGGAGTCGACCCGGTCAAGATGCCGCTAAATCACCATCAAACGGGCAATGCGCCTCACTCGGGGCTCGCGCGAGCTCGACTCATCGTCGCGTTGTCCACAGGCTGTGGATCACGCGCCGGCCCGGCCTGCGGACACGCCCGTGCGCGCGCGGCGAGAGGAATATCTCGCGTATCGTGAAAACGAATCGCCGACCGGTAAATTAGCGCTTACCGAACCGAAGAACAGCGGACGACACCGCTACGGTTCGCGTTTAGCGCTTAGACTCGGCAATGTAGTTTTGTTTTTCGCCTCGGTGCTATCACCCGAGAGGACACCGCCATGGCCCAGCGTGTAGTCGTCAGCCTGCACGACGACATCGACGGAAGCGAGGCCACGGAAACCATCCGTTTCGGCCTCGACGGCAAGTCGTATGAAATCGACCTTTCGGAAGAGCACGTTCAGCAGATGCGGGATGCCCTGGCTCCTTATCTCGCGGTCGCGCGGCGCACCGCGCGCACGGGAAAGCCGTTCCGCCAGACGACCGTCACCTCCGACCCCGCGGCGGTGCGGGCCTGGGCTCGTGCACGCGGCATGGACGTGCCCGCCCGCGGGCGCATCCCGGCCCGCGTGTACGCGGAATTCGAGGCCGCCAACACCGCCAACTGACGGCAGCACCGTCCCGGGCGTTGGGCTCGATCGACGCCCCACCGGGCCTTTCGGCCCCCGTTCCGCACCTGTCGGCGGGACGGGGGCCGGGCCGTCCCGGAAGAACTTTTCCGGCAAATGCGGACATCTGTAGCGATCCGACTCCGGAGCGTACTCGGCACCTCCGGGGGTCCTATAGAGTTCTCTTGCACCCGGGAAACCGGGGAACACACGCAGGCGTAGCTCAGTGGTAGAGCGCCCCCTTTCCAAGGGGGAGACGCAGTGTTCGATTCCTGTCGCCTGCTCTGCTCGGCCCCTCGAACCGAGGTCGGTGGCAACCACCTCCGCGGATCGGGTAGGGTTGGGACACAACGCGGGGCCGAAACCCCGAGTCGTGCGGACGTGGCTCAGTTGGTAGAGCATCACCTTGCCAAGGTGAGGGTCGCGAGTTCGAATCTCGTCGTCCGCTCCATAAGAAGGCCGGATCACTCCTGTGATCCGGCCTTCTTGTCGTCCGCGCTTGTCGTCCCTACCTGTCGGCCGCGCGGAATGCGGCGCACCATCCGTGGGCCGGCCGATCCGTCGTCGGCCCGGGGCGACCGGGGCCGACGACGGATCGGGTCACCGGGTCAGGCCCAACGCCGTCCGGTCAGACGCTCGTACGCCTCGACGTACTTCTCGTGCGTGCGCTGCACGACCGCCTCGGGCATGGCGGGTGGCGGGGTGTCCGCCGCGCGATCCCAGCCGGACTCGGACGACGCCAGCCAGTCGCGCACGTACTGCTTGTCGAAGGACGGCTGGGCGTGCCCGGGCTCCCACTCGTCGGCGGGCCAAAAGCGCGACGAGTCCGGGGTGAGCACCTCGTCGGCCAGGACGAGGCCGCCCTGCGGGTCGAGGCCGAACTCGAACTTGGTGTCGGCCAGGATGATCCCGCGCTCGCGAGCGATGTCCCGGGCCCGGCCGTACACGGCCAGCGTGGCCCGGCGCAGCGTGGCGGCCAACTCGGCGCCGTGGTGCTCGGCGACGTACTCGTACGAGACGTTCTCGTCGTGCTCGCCGACCTCGGCCTTGGTCGCCGGGGTGAAGATCGGCGCGGGCAGTTCGGAGCCGTCGGTCAGGCCCTCGGGCAGCGCGATGCCGCACACCGTGCGCGAGGCGCGGTACTCCACCAGGCCGGATCCGGTCAGGTAGCCGCGGGCGACGCACTCCACCGGCACCATGTCCAGGCGGCGGCACACCAGCGCGCGGCCGGCCCAGTCGGCGGGGGCGCCGGCCGGCACCTCCGTGGAGATCACGTGGTTCGGGTACAGGTCCGCGAGCAGGTCGAACCACCACAGCGACATGCTGGTGAGGATCCGGCCCTTCTCCGGGATCTCCGGGTCCAGGACCCAGTCGAAGGCCGACATCCGGTTGCTGGCCACCATCACGAGGTTGCCCTCGGCGTCGGTGTACAGGTCGCGCACCTTGCCGGTGTGGATGTGGGTCAGACCGGGGACCTCGACCGGCTCGGGCTTGGTGACGAATCCGCTCACTGAAACCAGCGCTTTCTTGGGTCGTGGTGGGGTGAGGCGAGTCTTTCACGACGCCTTCCACGCCCCGACGGCCCCGACGGCGTCGAACCGGTCGCGGCCGTGCGCCGACGAGGGCACGCCTCAGGCGGCCGAGCCGCCCGGGTGCACCGGCTCTCGGGTGGCGATGCCGATCCGGGCCAACCAGGTGCGCAGCGGGGCGTCGTTGCCCTCGTCGACGGCGCGGGTGATCAGGGTCGCCAGGTCGACCGCGTGGCCGCTTCCGTCGACCAGGACCGGGCCGTCCAGCCAATCCACCGCCGGGTGCATCCGGCCGGTGTCCAGGGCCGCGCACGCGACCACCGCGAACAGGTGGTCGGCGGCCTTGCGGTGGTCCTCGTCCGGATCCCGGCGCAGCACCGCCAGGGCGTCGTCGACCGGGGCCGCGAACGCCTCGGCCCGGGCCCGCCAGACCGGCTCGATGACCGCCTCCGGGTACTCCGCCCAGTCGACCGGGTCCGGGGTCGGCCCGTCCGCGAAGATGCCCGCCGCGAGGCGGGAGATCTCGCCGTCCATGGCGACCGCGTCGGTGAGCAGGTCGCTGGCGGGCCGCTCGGCCAGGCGCGCGCCGAACGCGTTCGCCAGCTTGTCCCGTCGGGAGAGCTCGGTCAGCGCCGACACCACGCCCGCCATCAGCGCGTCCGGATGCCGCCCGATCGTCCACGCGGGGGCGGCGAGCCGGGTCAGCAGCCGGTCCCAGCCCGCGTAGGCCAGGCCGACCTGTTCGTGCGCGGTGGCCCGCAGCTCCGGCTCCAGCGGGATGGCCAGCGCCGCCGCGCCGACCGCGATCTCGCGCTCCATCAGTTCGGCGTGCCCCTGGCACAGGCCGAGCAGTTGGCGGGCGAACGCGCGGGAGGCCCGCCGGGCCGGGCGCAGCGGGACCGGGCCCAGCGGGCGGCGCACGTCGGCGACCGCGTCCAGCCGGCGCACCCAGCGCCGCGCGCCCGCGACGGCCGGTTCGGCGGAGGCCTCGGTGCCCGCCACGACCGGCGCGAGCAGCGCGCGCAGCTCGCCCACCCGCAGCCACCACAGGAAGGGCGCGCCGATCACCAGCACGGTGCGCCGGCGCCGGCGGGGGTCGGGTTCCAGCCAGCTGTCGCATTCGGGGCACAATCGAATGCCGTCGGGTGCCGGCACGTGCAGTTCCTCGGCCAGCTCGCGCACCATCGCGTGCAGCTCCGGGGCGTCCCGCGGGCCCAACGTGATCGCCGGGACACCCGTCCTGCGCACCAGTGCGAGGTCGAGCGCGACCCACGCGAGCACCGCCACCAGGGCCACCGCGAGGGTGGCCAGCAGCGTGCCCGGGGCGCTCTCGCCGAAGTTGCGCGAAGCGCCGTAGAGCAGCAGGCCTGCGGCCGTGAGCGCGGCAAGGACAGCGCCGTTGCGCACCCACAGCACCGCGCGCGCCAGCGCACGCGCCTCGGCCGGCGCAAGCGGTTCGGCCGACTCGCCCACACGCATCGCCCCCATCCGATCCTGGATCCGGGGATCACTCGTCCGGGTCGTCGGTCACGACCCGCGGTGCTCGCACGATAATGCGACGAGTTCGGGTGTTCAGCCCCTTCGGGCCGAACACCATCCCTGCGAGTGAGATCCGGGGCCGGACGGCTGCGTGGGTTTGAGCCGACCGATGACGGGACCGAACGGCCGAATTCAGCCGTTCGGGACGCGGTCCGCGATGCTGATCTCGCCCCGGATCGCCTTGGCCGCGATGTCGGTGCGATGGTGCGAGCCGGGCAGGGCGATCAGCGCGACGCCCTCGTACGCACGTTTGCGTGCCTGTTCCAGGGTCGCTCCGGTGCCGGTCACCGAGAGCACCCGCCCGCCGGAGGAGAGCACCTCGCCGCCCTCGCCGCGACGGGTGCCGCCGTGCAGGACGTAGGTGTGCGGGAGCTTGGCGACCTCGGCCAGGCCCTTGATCGGGTCGCCGGTGCGCGGCGTGGCCGGGTAGTCCTCGGCGGCCACCACGACCGTCACCGCGGCGCCCTCGTGCCAGCGCAGCGGCTCCAGCTCGCCCAGGCGACCGGTCGCGGACGCGTGCAGGACGCCGGCCAGCGGAGTGGCCAGGCTCGCCAGCACGACCTGGGTCTCCGGGTCGCCGAACCGGCAGTTGTACTCGATCACGCGCGGGCCGCGCGAGGTCAGCGCCAGGCCGATGAACAGCACGCCGGAGAACGGCGTGCCGCGGCGGCGCATCTCGTCCACGGTGGGCTGGGCGACGGTGCGCACCAGGTCCTCGGTCAGGCCCTCGGGGGCCCACGGGAGCGGGGTGTAGGCGCCCATGCCGCCGGTGTTGGGGCCGGCGTCGTCGTCGCCGACCCGCTTGAAGTCCTGGGCGGGCTGGAGCGCGACCACGTCGTTGCCGTCGCACAGCACGAACAGCGAGACCTCGGGGCCGTCCAGGAACTCCTCGATCACCACCCGGTCGCAGGACGCGGCGTGCTCGCGGGCGACCTCGAGGTCGTCGGTGACCACAACGCCCTTGCCGGCGGCGAGGCCGTCGTCCTTGACCACGTACGGCGGCCCGAACGCGTCCAGCGCGCGGTCGGCCTCCTCGGGGGTGGTGCACAGGTAGCTGCGCGCCGTGGGCACGCCGGCCGCGGCCATCACCTCCTTGGCGAACGCCTTGGAGCCTTCCAGGCGCGCGGCGGTGCCGGACGGGCCGAAGCAGTCGATGCCCCGGGCGCGCACGGCGTCCGCGACCCCGGCGACCAGCGGCGCCTCGGGGCCGACGACCACGAGGTCGACGCCGAGTCGTTGGGCGAGGTCGGCGACGTCCCCCGCGTTGAGGGCGTCGACCTGGCGCAGCTCGGCCACCTGGGCGATGCCGGCGTTGCCGGGCGCGCAGTAGACGGCGGAGACCGCGGAGTCGAGGGAGAGCGAGCGGCACAGCGCGTGCTCACGGGCACCGCTGCCAATCACGAGGACCTTCACACCCGGCAGCCTAGTGGGGCGCGCGGCGGGCATCGAACTCAGGCGAAGACCACCATCGCGCCCAGCGTCACGCTCTCCTGGGCGGCGGCGTACAGGGTCGCCCACACGAATCGCTCGCGGGCGAAGGGCGCGCCGTCGTAGGTGGGCGTGGGTCGGGGCGGGTCGAGCAGGTCCACGCCGATGTACGGGGCGAGGTCCTCCAGCTCGCGCAGCATGCCCAGGCTCGATCCCAGCGGCCCGCCGTCCTCGGGCAGCGGGTCGTCCATCAGCGGCTGCGGGAAGTCGACCGGCAGGTAGGCGCCGGCGTGGTCGTAGTGCCAGACCAGGTGGGAGAACTGGGCGGCGGCCTCGAAGGTCTCCAGGAGGCGGTCGTAGTCCTCGCCCAACTGCTCCACCGGGGTGACCGGGAACCCCGTGCGGTGCAGCAGGTAGGCGCGGCGCAGGTAGTGCAGCGACTCGTGGTCGAACGCGCCGGCCAGACGCACCTCGGCGGTGCCCGGCTGCCACGTGCGCACCGGCACGGCCGGCAGGCCGTTGCCGACGAGCGCGGCGTCGTAGGCGGCCAGTTCGTCGCGGAACGGATTCTCCGGGTTGTGACACAGCGCGTCCACGAGCGGAACGAGCCAGACGTCGCAATCCACGGTGCAGCTCCCGGTCTTGTCGGTGCGGGTGGCGTTCAGGGCGCCACCGTACCGCCCTGGGGCACGGCGATCGTCAGCGCGCGTCCGCGAGTTCGCGAGCGAGCCGGCGGCCGACCGAGGTGTAGTCGCGCATCAGCGCCATCGCGCCCTCCGCGTCGCGTCGCGCGACCCGGTCGGCGAGTTCGCGGTAGCGGCCCCAACCGGACTCGGTCGGCGGCGCCTCGCGCAGGTAGGGAACGATGTACATCCAGGCTTGGACCCGCAACACGGCCAGTACGTCCGCCAGTCGGCGATTGCCGCTCCAGCGCCCGAGTTCGCCGAAATAGCGGCGATCGAGCAGGGCCACCTCCGAGACGTCCCCGTTCCAGCGCGCCCCGTCGAGCCGGTCGCCCAGCGAGCGCAGTGTGGGCATCGCCTCCTCCGGCGCGGTGCGCGCGACGCGGCCGATCAGCGGGACGCCCAGCAGTCGGCGCGACTCGACGATCTCGGCGAAGTCGGTCCAGGTGAAGGTGCACACCTGGAAGCCGCGGTGGTGGCCGCCGAGCAGCAGGCCCTGCGCGGCCAGTTGGATCAGCGCCTCGCGTACGGGGGTTGCCGACACCCCGAAGCGCTGCGCGGTCTCGTTGACGGTGAGCGAGGTACCGGCGGCCAGTCGTCCGGTCACCAGGTCGTCGCTGAGCACCTCGGCGATCTCCTGGCGCAGGCTGGTCCGCCGCAACGGGGCCTGCCCGCCGGTGGGATCGGCCACGCCGAAAAGCAGGCCGCCGTCTAAAACACTGCCCTGTGCCGACTGCACGCGGTCTCTTCTCGCCGGCCGTCGGCACCGTCGCGCCGACGGGCACCCGTCCGATCAAGTCGATCGCGTCGATCATATGAACGGATATCCGATTTGGGGAGCAACGTGCCCATCCGATTTCGCCCGCGACGTCGGGAGTCGGCCGCCGAACGCCCGGGGATCGCACCGAGGGCACGCGAAAAAGCCGTACCCGCACCGGTCGGGGTGCGGGTACGGCTTTTCTCGACGGTCCGGTTCGGGCGCCCCGGGCGGGTCGACCGAAACCTGACGACCGATCAGGGCGGGGTCAGACGCAGAACGCGTCCGCGACGGTCAGCGCCTCGTCCAGGATGGCCAGGCCCTCCTTGACCTCGGCCTCGGTGCTCGTGCACGGCGGCACCACGTGGGTGCGGTTCATGTTCACGAACGGCCACAGACCCCGGGCCTTGCAGGCCGCGGTGAACTCGTTCATCGGCTGCGCGGCCGGGCCGGCGGCGTTGTAGGCGACCAGCGGCTCGCGGGTCTCCTTGTTCTTGACCAGTTCGATCGCCCAGAACACGCCGAGCCCGCGCACCTCGCCGATGCTCGCGTGCCGCTCGGCCATCGCGCGCAGTTCGGGTCCGATCACGTTCTCGCCGAGCGACTTGGCGTTCTCGACGATCTTCTCCTCGCGCATCGCGGTGATCGTCGCGACGGCGGCGGCGCACGCGAGCGGGTGACCGGAGTAGGTCAGGCCGCCGGGGTAGGGGCGCTCGCGGAAGGTCTCGAAGATCCGGTCGGAGATGATCACCCCGCCGAGCGGGACGTATCCGGAGTTGACGCCCTTGGCGAAGGTGATCAGGTCGGGCGTGATGCCCCAGTTGTCCACCGCGAACCACGCGCCGGTACGGCCGAATCCGGCCATCACCTCGTCGGCGATCAGGATGATCCCGTACTTGTCGCACAGCGCCCGGACACCGGCGAGGTAGCCGGCCGGCGGCACCAGGATGCCGGCGGTGCCCACCACGGTCTCCAGCACGATCGCGGCGATCGTGGCGGCACCCTCGAACACGATGGTGTTCTCCAGGTGCGCCAGCGCGCGCTCGCACTCTTGCGCCTCGCCGTCCGCGTGGAAGGCGGAGCGGTAGGCGTACGGGCCCCAGAAGTGCACGATGCCGGACACGCCGGTCTCGTTCGGCCAGCGGCGCGGGTCGCCGGTCAGCGCGATCGCGTTGGCGGTGGCGCCGTGGTACGAGCGGTAGGTGGAGAGCACCTTGTGCCGGCCGGTGTGCAGGCGCGCCATCCGGATCGCGTTCTCGTTCGCCTCGGCGCCGCCGTTGGTGAAGAAGACCCGGTTCAGGTCGCCCGGCGCGAGCTCGGCGATCAGCCGCGCGGCCTCGCTGCGGGCGTCGTTGGCGAAGGCCGGCTGGACCATGCACAGCTTGTCGGCCTGCGCCTTGATCGCCGCGACGACCTTGGGGTGTTGGTGCCCGATGTTGGTGTTGACCAACTGGGACGCGAAGTCCAGGTACCGGTTGCCGTCGTAGTCCCAGAAGTAGGAACCCTCGGCACCCGCGACCGCCAGCGGGCTGATGAGCCCCTGTGCGGACCAGGAGTGGAAGACATGGGCGCGGTCGGCGTCGTAGACGGCCTTCCCGGCCGCCGGGTCCAGAGTGCTCATGCGGCCACCCTACGGCGGGACAAACGACGTCCGAACCCGCAGGTTGTCAACGATCACGGGGCCCATCCGACAGTGTGTCGGACGGGCCCCGCAGTGCCTCGTCGCCCGCTACTTGCCGCGGAGCAGGCTGTTGATCTCGATGGTCTGCGTGCGGCCGGGACCGACGCCGATCGCCGAGATCGGGGCACCGGACATGTCCTCCAGGGCCCGAACGTACGCCTGCGCGTTCTTGGGCAGGTCGTCGAAGGTCTGCGCGCCGGTGATGTCCTCGGTCCAGCCGGGGAGCTTCTCGTAGATCGGCTTCGCGTGGTGGAAGTCGGTCTGCGACATCGGCAGTTCGTCGTGCCGCACGCCGTCGATGTCGTAGGCGACGCAGACCGGGATCTCCTCCCAGCCGGTCAGCACGTCCAGCTTGGTCAGGAAGAAGTCGGTGAGCCCGTTGACCCGGGTCGCGTAGCGCGCGATGACCGCGTCGAACCAGCCGCAGCGCCGGTCGCGACCGGTGGTCACCCCGCGCTCGTGGCCGATCCGGCGCAGCGCCTCGCCGTCCGCGTCGAAGAGTTCGGTCGGGAACGGTCCGGCACCCACACGCGTGGTGTACGCCTTGAGGATGCCGATCACGCCGGTGATCTTGGTCGGGCCGATGCCGGATCCGGCACACGCGCCGCCCGCCGTCGGGTTGGAGGACGTCACGAACGGATACGTGCCGTGGTCCACGTCCAGCAGCGTGCCCTGGCCGCCTTCGAGCAGGACGACCCTTCCCTGGTCCAGGGCCTGGTTCAGGACCAGCGTGGTGTCGGCGACGTACGGCTTGAGCTGCTCGGCGTAGCCGAGGTATTCCTCGACCACTTCCTCCACGCGCAGCTCGCGGCGGTTGTACATCTTGACCAGCATCTGGTTCTTGTCCGACAGCGCGCTCTCGACCTTTTGGGTCAGGATGCCGACGTCGAACAGGTCCTGGACGCGGATCCCGACCCGGTTGATCTTGTCGGCGTAGGCCGGGCCGATGCCGCGCCCGGTGGTGCCGATCCTGCGCTTGCCGAGGAACCGTTCCGTCACCTTGTCCAGGGTGCGGTGGTACGGCGTGATCAGGTGCGCGTTGCCCGAGATGAGCAACTTGGAGGTGTCGATGCCGCGTTCGACCAGGGTGCTGATCTCGTGCAGCAGCACCCCCGGGTCGACCACGACACCGTTGCCGATGACGGGCGTGCACTCGGGCGTGAGGATGCCGGAGGGCAGCAGGTGGAGGGCGTACTTCTGATCGCCGATGACAACGGTGTGGCCGGCATTGTTGCCGCCCTGGTACCGGACCACGTAGTCGACGGATCCGCCGAGCAGGTCGGTAGCCTTCCCCTTGCCCTCGTCTCCCCATTGGGCGCCGACGAGTACGAGTGCGGGCATGAGGCGTACACCCCTTCCAGGCGGGGCATGTTTGACAACGGGAGCCCCGGACGGTCCAAGCCCCTTGACGCGGTGCGCGGCAAGGGGCTCTTGCGGGGAGAGGTTACCTGAGGAAGGACGACCGGTGTCGGCCGAGCGCTCGCTGCTCGTGATCACGGACCCTGCGGCTCGCTCGGCGGACGGCGAATCCGTCCGGGTCGCGCTCGATGTTCTGCGGGCCTGCGCCCCCAGCAAGATCGTCATTCCCACGGACACCGCCGACCTGCAGCGCGCGCTCGCGCGACGGGGCCGTCGGCGTGTCGTGGTGATCGGCGGGGATGCCGGTGTGCACGCCGTGGCCCGTTTACTGGATCGCCAGGGAGAGCTCGGGGACACCCCGTTGGGCATCGTCCCGGTGGACACCGGGAGCGGCCACGGACTGGCCGAGGCGCTCGGCCTGCCGGCCGAGCCGGCCAAGGCGGCACGCGTGGCGTTGGGCGAGAACGAACGTTCCTTCGACCTGATGTCGGACGACCTGGGCGGCCTCGCGCTGCGTTCGATCCGGATCGGCCACGGGGTGCGTTCCACCCGTCCCGCGCCGGTGCGGACGGTGCCCGGACGCGGTTGGCGCGGGCTGGTCGACCACGCCGTGCGGACCGTGTCGAGCACCGTCGGCGCGGCGGTGGGGCCCTCGGGTCACCGGCTGCGGATCGAGGCGGACGGGTGTGTCGTAGCCGACATGGATCGGCCGGTGTTGTCCGTACACCTGGGCTGTGACGGCTCGGTGACACCCGGGTCGAAGATGACGGAAGTCACGTCGAACGGGCCCGGCACCGGCAACGCCGGCAACGGGACGAAGAGTGCGAACGGGACGAACGGTGCGGGGTTCGCGAGCGTGATGATCACCGGTCATCCCGGTGCCGCCCGGTTCGGCGCGGCCCAGGCCCGGGACGCGCTCGTGCAGTTGCGCGCACACGAGATCACCGTGTGCGGTCGCGACTTCACCTACGCGGCGGACGGCATGGCGACCGGGCCGGTACGGCTGCGCACGTGGACGGTACGGCCGAGCGGCTGGCGGCTGTTCGTACCGGCGTAGCACCGCGTCGAAACCGCGGGCCGAACGCCGGCCGGGCCAAAGGATCCGGCCCGGCCGGCGTTCGGGGCCACCTCGGCCCAGGCCGGGGCCCGCTCAGCCTTCGAGCGCGTCCGCACCCGCCGGGCTGCTGTCCCGCAGGAAGATGGTGCAGCGCGAGTACTCCTCCTCCTCGCCGATGGACCCCGCCGCCCGCGCCAGCGCGTGCAGCGAGCGCAGGAAGCCCCGGTTCGGCTCGTGCTCCCACGGCACCGGGCCGTGGCCGCGCCAGCCGGAGCGGCGCAGCGCGTCCAGGCCGCGGTGGTAGCCGACCCGGGCGTAGGCGTAGGACTCGATCACGTTGCCCTGGGCGAACGCGGCGTCGGCCAGCTCGGCCCACGCGAGGGAGAAGGTCGGGAACTTCGCAGCCACCTCGACCGGCGGCACACCGTCCACGAGCAGCGCCAGCGGCTCGGGTTCCTCGGGCAAATAGGTGGGGTCGGGTCCGCCGAAGAGGTTCTGATCGATGGTCATGGGCCCATGATTGCCCATCACGATCGCCCGTCACGACGCGAAGCCCGCGACCTCGTGGTCGCGGGCTCCGGTCGGGCGGGGTGTGGCCCCGGCGGGTGCTACTTCAGCCGGGTGCCGGCGGAACGCAGGTCCCGGCAGGCCACGACGACCCGCTCGGCCATTCCGGTCTCGGCCGCCTTGCCGTACGAACGCGGGTCGTACAGCTTCTTGTTGCCGACCTCGCCGTCCACCTTGAGCACGCCGTCGTAGTTGCGCAGCATGTGGTCCGCGACCGGGCGGGTGAAGGCGTACTGCGTGTCGGTGTCGACGTTCATCTTGACCACGCCGTAGTCGAGCGCCTCGCGGATCTCCTCCAGGAGCGAGCCCGAGCCGCCGTGGAAGACCAGGTCGAAGGGCTTCTCCCGGCCGTACTTCGCGGCGACCGCGTCCTGGATGTCCTTGAGGATGCTCGGGCGCAGCTTGACGTTGCCCGGCTTGTACACGCCGTGCACGTTGCCGAACGTCGCGGCCAGCATGTACCGGCCCTTCTCGCCCAGGCCGATCGCCTCGACCGTCTCCAGCGCGTCGGCCGGGGTGGTGTAGAGCTTGTCGTTGATCTCGTTGTCGACGCCGTCCTCCTCGCCGCCGACGACGCCGATCTCCAACTCCATGATGATCCGCGCGGCGGCGCACTTGGCGATCAGCTCACGGGCGATCTCGAGGTTCTCGTCGAGCGGTACGGCCGAGCCGTCCCACATGTGCGACTGGAACAGCGGGTCCTGCCCCTTGGCCACGCGCTCGGCGGAGATGTCGATCAGCGGGCGCATGAACCCGTCGAGCTTGTCCTTGGGGCAGTGGTCGGTGTGCAGGGCGATGTTCACCGAGTACTTCTCCGCGACCACCTTCGCGTACTCGGCGAAGGCGACGGAGCCCACCACCATGTCCTTGACGGTGGTGCCGGACAGGAACTCCGCGCCGCCCGTGGACACCTGGACGATGCCGTCGCTCTCCGCCTCGGCGAAGCCGCGCAGCGCGGCGTTCAGGGTCTGGGACGAGGTCACGTTGATCGCCGGGTAGGCGAATCGACCGGCCTTCGCCCGGTCGAGCATCTCGGCGTAGACCTCGGGAGTTGCGATGGGCATGCGTCTGCTCCTCGTTGCTCAGCCAAGCGGTGATATGAGGGTTTTCGGACACGGATGGCCGTATCCCCGCTTGCCGCCCATCCTGGCAGACCGCTCCGAACGACACCGCATCCCGTCCTCCCCGTTCGGAGGAGCGGATGCGGTATCTGACGGTACGTCAGGTCGGCGTCGCGCGGTCGCGCCGAGCTCTCGGGAGGCTTCCGTACGAACTTGCGTCGGTGACGCAACCATCCCACCGGAGGTGCGTCCTGGGCAGTGAGAGCGGGCAAGCGGAGACACGGCGAGACGAACGTGCGGGGCCGGACGACACCGGCTTTCACGGCGTCCGCGGGCCCCGTCCGTCCTCGATTCTTTTTCCACAACCTTCCCCAAGGAGGCCCCCGGTCATGCGCATGACCGTTATGAGTTGATTTGCGGCGAAGGTGGTCGCGGTCTCCGCCCCGACCGCGCTTGCGAACGCCGGCTCGACGGGGCGCCGTCGCCGCCCGAACCGAGGTACGGGGAAAAGAACTTCGGTCGACCACGCAACCCTTCGGGGTGCGGCGCGTCACCAGGACACGGGCTGTGCACGGAGGGTGGGGACGGTCTCATGACAGCGAAGGGGGCGGCAGGGCTGTGGCGCTGCTGAGCATGCCGGCATTCGGGGGCGACCACGCGTCGCCCGGCTCCCCGTCGGAGGACCCGACAGTGCCCGACGCACCACGTCGTACGCGATTTCGGATCCTGCGCGGCGGCGAGGAACCGCCGGCCCGCCCGACGTTGACCGAGCTCTATCACGCCCAACGGCTCGGCATGGTCCGGCTGTCCATCCTGCTCGTCGACGATCTCGGCACCGCCGAGGACGTGGTGCAGGACGCCTTCACCGCGCTGTACCGACGCTTCGGCGAGGAACTGGACGACGTCGACAACGCGCTGGCGTACCTGCGCACCTCCGTGGTCAACCTCTCCCGCTCGGTGCTGCGGCGCCGGCGTACCGCCCGTGCCTACGTGCCCCCGCACGAACCCGACGCCTCCTCGCCCGAGGACGTGGTGGTCCTGTCCGAGGAGCACCTGCGGGTGCTCGGCGCGGTCCAGCGCCTGGCACCGCGACAGCGCGAAGTGCTGGTGCTGCGCTACTGGTCCGATATGACGGAGGCTCAGATAGCCGAGACCCTCGGGCTTTCCCGTGGAGCGGTGAAGTCCACGGCAAGCCGTGCCATCGACGCCCTCGAAAAACTCATGAAGGACGAACAGTCGTGACCGAACGCCATGCGCGCGACGAATCGATGGAGGATCTGCTGCGCGCGGCCCTGGCCTCGCGCGCGGACTCAGTCACGCTCGGCTCCCTGCGACCGCCGGGCCCACCCACCGCGAAGGACGCCCACCGCAGTCGGCGCACGAGGGTCGGCGTCCCCCTCGGCATACTGGCCGCCGTGGCCGCAGCCTTCGGCGGGGTGTCCCTGATCGGGGCACCACGACACCAGGCCGGCGCGCCCGCCCAGGGGCCGATGTCGGTGAGCGCGTTGCCGACCGCGGAGCGCACCGCGGCGCCCGAGGCGCCGGCGCAGGCCGCGCCGACCACGAGCGTCCCCCGAACCACCGCTCCCCCGGTGGATCCGGACCCGGATCCCGACTCGCCGTCGACGAGCGAGAGGACGCGGACGTCGCCTCCGCCGAGCCGAACCGGCACCCCCAGCACATCGACCACCACCCGGCCGGTCGACAAGACCTTCGGCGCGCAGGCGATCAAGGTGAACCTGCCGGCCGGATGGCACGAGCAGGCCGGCGAAGCCGACTCCGGCGGGGTCCGCCGCAGCCGCTGCTTCCTGGCCGCCGGGACGTCGGGGAGCGCGGTCACCTGCGATCTGAACTCCGTGGAAATCCGCGTCGACGAGTTGGACGGCCCGGCCCGGTGGAGCTACGCGACGACGATCGATCGCAGCCCGTACGGCTACGCCACCCAGCCGATCTGCGCGAAGGACGGGCGCCTGGTCGTGCTGAAGGACACCGAGACGATCACGGCCAAGGTGGTGACCAAGGAGAAGCGCACCGTCGGCGGGCGCGGCGCGGAGTACCGCGTGGTCTCGGTGACCTGCGCGGGCGGCCAGAACTTCAAGGTGCGCACCTGGTCGATCGTGGATCAGGGCATCGAGATCATGGCCACCGGCGCGGACGCCGGGACCGAGGGCGCGATCGACAGCCTGATCGCGTCCATCGACGCGACCGGCTTCAAGCCCCGCCCGTATTCGGCGCGCTGACCGCTCCGCGCGCCGCCGCCCGATCGGGCGCCGGTGGCCCGCCCCGCCGTCCGTTGGGGCGGCGGGGGCGGGCGTCGGGCCGGAGCGCCGGGTCAGTGGTCCTCGGCGACCCGTTGGGCGGCCTTGCGCGCCGCCACCAGGATCGGATCCCACACCGGCGAGAAGGGCGGCGCGTAGCCCAGGTCCAGGGAGGTCATCTCCTCCACCGTCATCCGGTGGGTGAGCGCGACCGCCGCGGTGTCGATCCGCTTCGCGGCGCCGTCCCGGCCGACGATCTGCACGCCCAGGAGCCGGCCGGTGATCCGCTCCGCGATCATCTTGACCTTCATCGAGCGCGCGCCCGGGTAGTAGCCGGCCCGGCCGGTGGACTCGATGGTCGCGGTCACGAACTCGAATCCGGCCCTCTCCGCGTCCTTCTCGCGCAGCCCGGTGCGGCCGATCTCCAGGTCGCAGACCTTGCTCACGGCGGTGCCGACCACGCCGGGGAAGGTCGCGTAGTCGCCGCCGATGTTGGTGCCGATCACCCGACCGTGTTTGTTCGCGTGGGTGCCCAGCGCGATGTGCTGCCGGCGGCCGGAGACCAGGTTGAGCACCTCGACGCAGTCGCCGCCGGCCCAGATGCCGTCCGCGGTGACCCGCATCCGCAGGTCGGTGCGCAGCCCGCCGCTCGCGCCCAGCGGCAGGCCCGCCTCGCGGGCGAGTTCGGTGGCCGGGCGCACTCCCAGGCCGAGCACCACGATGTCCGCGGGATAGCGGCCGTCGGCGGTCAGCACGGCGCTCGCCCGACCGTCCACCAGCTCGATCTCGCGGGCCTCGGTATCGGTCACCACGTCGATGCCCAGGCCCTCCATGGCCTCGTGCACCAGCGCGCCCATGTCCGGGTCGAGCGTGGACATCGGTTGCGCGGACCGGTCCACGACGGTCACCGACAGGCCCTTGTGGACCATCGCCTCGGCCATCTCGATGCCGATGTAGCCGCCGCCGATCACCACCGCCGTACGGTGCTCGGGGGCCAGCCAGTCGATCAGCTCGCGCGCGTCCTCCAAGGTCTGCACGCCGTACACGCCGGGCGCGTCGATGCCCGGCAGCGGCGGCCGCACCGGTACCGCGCCGGTGGCCAGCACGAGCTGGTCGAAGCCGATCCGTTCGGCCCGGCCACTGCCCAGGTCGCGGACCGCGATCTCGCGGCGATCCAGGTCCAGGCCCTCCGCCTCGACGCCCATCCGCAGGTCTATCCCGCGTTTGCGATGCTCCTCGGGCGTACGGGCGATCAGCGCGTCCGGACCGTCCACCTCACCCGACACCAGGTACGGGATGCCGCACGCGGAGTACGAGGAGAACCGGCCGCGCTCGACCACGACGATCTCCAGGTCGTCCTCGCCGCGCCGGCGCCTGGCCTGCGAGGCCGCGCTCATTCCGGCGGCGTCGCCGCCGATCACCACCAGCCGCTCGATGCCCACGTGCTGCCCCTGACTCTGTGTGCGTACGGGTGTCGCCGGGTCTGCGGGAGCCCGCCCGACCGGCGCGCGATCGGCGCGCCATCACCCGGCAAGGTCCCGACCTCGTAATGATGCGCGGTTCACGACGGGGACGGGTGACGGGGCACGCGTCGCGCGGACTACCCTCCAGAGGTGGAATTCCAAGCTGTCAACGTCCTCGACGCGACGTCCCTCATCTCGACGTTCGGACTCATCGGCATTCTCGCGATCATCTTCGCGGAGACGGGTCTGCTGGTCGGGTTCTTCTTCCCCGGCGACTCGATGCTGTTCCTGGCCGGCGTCGCCGCGTCCTCGTCGGCTGAGGAGATCGTCGGCACGTCCATCTCGCTGCCCTGGTTGCTGGTCGGCGCGCCGGTATGCGCGATCGCCGGTGCCCAGCTCGGTCACTTCCTCGGCGCCCGGTTCGGCACCAAGATGTTCAACAAACCGGACTCGAAGCTGTTCAAGGCCGAGTACGTGACCAAGGCCGAGCAGTACTTCGAAAAGTTCGGCCCGGCCAAGGCAGTGGTGCTCGCCCGGTTCATCCCGATCGTCCGCACGTTCCTGAACCCGGTCGCGGGTGTTTTGGAGATGCCCGCCCGGACGTTCTTCGTGTGGAACGTCATCGGCGGCCTGGTGTGGACCGACGGCATCATCCTGCTCGGCTACAAGCTGGGCGACACGATCGGCAGCAGCATCGACAAATACCTGCTGCCGGGGGTGTTCGTCATCGTGCTGATCTCGTTGCTGCCGATCATCATCGAGGTCATTCGCAGCAAGCGTGAGGCGAAGCGCGAAGCGGCATCGTCGTCGGGTAGCTGAACACATACGCTCTGAAGCGGCGGCGCACATATGTGCGCCGCCGCTTTTTCATTGCCCGGATCACCCGTGTTAATCGGTCGTATCGAAATGCATCCGCGTACAACCTTTTCCCGGCGTCATGCGTCGTGTCGACCGCGACTATTGCGGGGAACGAAAACACCCTGCCCCCGGACGGGGACCGGGGGCAGGGCGGCTTTGGGAAGGGCATCCACCGTCAGGCGGAGGCACCGTTTCGGCGGCGACGCGCGATGACGACGAAGCCCGCGCCCACGACGAGCGCGGTGCCGGCGGCGGCACCGATCAGCACCGGGGTGTTGCTGTCGTCGGCGCCGGTGGCGGCGAGCTCCTTGCCGGGCTTGACCGTGCCGGGCTTCGGCTTCGGCTTGGGCTGCGGCTTCGGCTTGGTCCCGGGGGTGCCGGGGGTGCCACCGGGAGAGTCGGCCTTCGCGATCAGGAAGCCGAACGTGTCGGACAGCGCGAACGCGGAGCCCTCCTCGTCCTCGTCGAGGAAGCCGACGGTGGCGTTGAAGCCCAGGTTCTTGCCCAGCGGCGCGTCCTTGGTGACCGCGATCCGGAGCTGGATGGTGACCGACTTGCCCGCCGCGACCTGGTAGGGGGTCTCGACGTACTCGCCGTCCATCGCCAGGAAGCCGCCCACGGCGCCGTCCTCGTCGCCCAGCTGGGCACGCTTCCAGGTGGTGCCGTCCAGGTACTCCAGGACGATGTGCGACGCCTTCAGGCTCTTGTCGGCGTTCCAGAACTGGAAGCCCGGCGCGAGCGCGAGCGACTTCTTGCCCTGGTTGGTGATCGTGGTCGAGAACGGGGTCGCCTTCGCCCCGCCGACGAGCTTGCCCGGGAAGCCGTTGACCTTCGCGGAGATGCCCTCGCTGACGGCACCGCCACCGACGAGGACGGGCGGCACGTCCGCGTCGCCCTTCCCGGCGGCCGGGGCCGCGGTGGTCGGAGCGGTGCTCTTGGCGCCCGCTCCGGGCTTGTCCGCCTCGCCCTTGGGCGCCGCGGTCGAGGACGCGGTGCCGGACGGGGCGGTGGAGCTGGTCGAGCCGGCGGCCATCGCGGCGGGAGCGGCGAAAAGCGCGACCGAGGAGACCATGGCCGCGACGGCGGTCGTGGAAAGGCTGCGGCGCAACTGCATCAAGACCTCTTCGAATGGTGGAGCGGAGATGGCCGCCGGGTCGGACGGGGAACCGACCCGGCGGCCCGAGGGGAAAGAGCAGGGGTGTTTACGCCCCGTTCGGCGCGAATCGACTCAGCCGCGAGATCACGGCCGGCGCGCACGGGACGACATACACGAAGAATTCACACTTCCCCCCCGGGAAGTCCGGTCGGCGGACGCGCCGACGTCGGAACTGGTCCGACAATATCCGAGACCGCGAAAAAAGCAATGGCCGCCCCATGAATGCGCAAGGCATCACACGGGGCGGCCGGAGCGGAATGTACGGGTGGGCGTTAATTCAGTTCGAGATCTTCCAGGTGGTAGGCGACCCGGTACTCCAGGCCGGCCTTTTCCACCGTCGGGGCGGCTCCGCGCTCGACGATCACCGCGACCGCGACGACCTCGGCGCCGGCCTCGCGCAGCGCCTCGACGGCGGTCAGCACCGAACCGCCGGTGGTGGAGGTGTCCTCGACGGCCAGCACCCGGCGGCCCTTGACGTCGGGCCCCTCGATGCGGCGCTGAAGCCCGTGCGCCTTGCCGGCCTTGCGCACCACGAACGCGTCCAGCCTGCGCCCCTGCGCGGCCGCGGCGTGCAACATCGCCCCGGCGACCGGGTCGGCGCCCAGCGTCAGGCCGCCGACCGCGTCGAACTCCAGGTCCGCGGTGAGCTCAAGCATGACCCGGCCGACCAGCGGCGCGGCCTCGCCGTCCAGGGTGATCCGGCGCAGGTCGACGTAGTAGTCCGCCTCCCGGCCGGAGGAGAGGACGACCTTGCCGTGCACGACGGCCTTGGTCTTGATCTGGTCGAGGAGCGCATCGCGGTCGGAACTCATGGCACCGGAGCCTAGGCCCTGTCCGGCGGATCTTGGTGGATCGGGCCGCGTCGTCCGGTGGCGTGCCTCGGCGGGCCGGAGAAGCAGACGCATGGTGGCTCTATTCGGCTGCTTCTCCGGCACGGCGAGGCGCAGTGCCGGGCGGCGCGGACCCACCACCGGAGAGGGCCTAACCGGCGCGGCGGCGACGCACGTGCACCCGACGCCAGACGAACAACGCGCCGAGGACGGGGACCAGGACCCCGACCGCACGGCGCGCGGCGCGGCCGGTGCCGTGGCCCGCCCGGGACCACAGATCCGGCTCCGCGTCGCCGTTCGCGGCCGGGCGCGACGCCGACGGCCGGGCGCCCTGGGTCCGGGCTCGCGGCGCGAACGGGTCCGGGATCGGCACCACCGACTCGAACGGGGTGTCCGCCGGCGCCGGCGACAGTTCGTCGGTCAGCGCCGCGGCGAACAGGTCGGCGGCCCGGGTGAACGCGGCGGCCGGGCGGATCGGGTCGGCACCGAAGGCGTCGTCCGCGTCGCCCCCGTCGGACGCGTCCCACGCGTCGGTGAACACGATCCGGGTCCGGCTCGGGCCGTCCTCGTCGTCCGCGTCCAGGTCGTACAGCCTCACGGCGAACTCCGCGCCGACGCGGATCGTGCCGGACTCCGCCGTGCCCGGGCCACCGTCGCCACCTTCGTCGCCGTCACCGGCGCCGTCCACGCTCTCGACGCCCTCGACGCTCGCGACCAGCGCGAGCGGCTCGATCGCGTCCACGAGCCGCAGCGTGCCGCGATGGGTGATGGTGTCGGCACCGACCCGCAGTTGCCACCGGCCGGTCAGCTCGATGCCCTCGGCACCGGTCCGGGCCGGCTCGTCGAGCAGCAGGCCGGGAACACATCGGGCCAGCCGCTCGGCGTCGTGGAAGGTGTCCCAGACAGATCGGACCGGGATCGGCACGACGACTTCGTACTGCATCCGTTCTCCCCGTTCATGGCGGCGGACGACGCTCGACCGGCTCACCCGTGGACCGACCCGTGCGGTCGGCAGGTACGGTCCCACCCCATCACACCCGCCGGTGTCGTCCGGTCGGCGCGTCGGGGTCGATCACGCGCGGCGTGGCGCCCGGGTCGGGATCCGGGCGCGGCGGCTCCCGCGGCAACCACAACCGACGCGCCCGCGGATACGCGATCGGCACGACGAGCACCGCGAACAGCACCGCCGCGCCGACCAGCGCGACCGCCGAGCCCACCGGCCCCGAGCCCAGCGTGTGCGCACACCGACGGGCGAGCAGCCACGAGCCGCCGGCCGCGGCGGCGGAGACGATGGCCAGGCCCGCGTGGGTGCGCGCCACCCGGATCGTGTCCAGCCCGCCCAGCCGCCGGCGCAGCACCCGGGCCAACCACACCAGGCCGATCACCTGCGCGGCGCTGTATCCGGCCGCCATCCCGGTGACCGCCCACTCTGCGGGCAGCGTGCCGTAGGCCACGAGCGCGAACAGCGCCCCGGCCGCGGTCATCGCGACATTGGCCCAGAACGGCGTACGGGCGTCCTGGACCGCGTACAGCCCGCGCTGGATCAGGTACTGCGCCGAGTACGCGATCAACCCCGGCGCGAACGCGGACAACATCAGGCCCATCGCTCGGGTGTCCGCCTCGGTGGTGACGCCGTGCCGGAAGACCACCGCGGTCACCTGCGGGCCGAGCGCGAGGAACAGGAACGACACCGGCACGATCACCAGCGCGTTCAGCCGCAGGCCCCGGGAGATCGACTCGCGGACCCGCGCGGGGTGTCCGTCCGCCGCGGCCCGGCTGATCCGGGGCATCAGCATGGTCGCGATGGACACGGTGACCACGCCGTGCGGGACGATCCACAACAACTGGGCGTTGGCGTACGCGGTGTAGCCGACGCCGTGGCCGACCCCGGAGTCCACCGCCTTGTCGGAGACCTCGACCGCGAGCCGGGTGACCAGCCAATAGCCCACCTGCGAGACGCCGACCAGGCCGACCGCCCAGCCGGCCATCCGCAGCGGCGTGCCCAGTCCGTGGCCGCGCCAGTCGAAGCGCGGTCGCCAGCGCACCCCGGCCGCGCGCAGGTACGGCACCAGCGCGGCCGCCTGCACCACGATGCCCAGCGTGGTGCCCAGCCCGAGCAGTCGAGTCTGCGCGGGCGTGATGCCGTGCGCGTCCCGAACGTCGTGCGCGACCAGCAGGAAGGACCCGAAGACCGCGATCACCACGAGGTTGTTCAGGATCGGCGTCCAGGCCATCGGCCCGAACCGGCCGCGCGCGTTGAGCACTTCGCCGACCAGGGCGAACACGCCGTAGAAGAGGATCTGCGGCAGGCACATCCGGGCCAGCGCGATGGTGAGGTCGCGCTGCGCGCCGTCGTAGTCCGCGTACGCGGACACGATCGCGGGCGCGGCGAGCACGCCCGCGATGGTGAGCACGAGCAGCAGGCAGCCGACCGCGGTGAGCAGACGGTCGGTGTAGCCGGCGCCGCCGTCCGCGTCCCGCCGCGCGGCGCGCACCAGTTGCGGCACCAGGACCGAGTTGAGCGCGCCGCCGACGAGCAGGATGTACAAGATGTTGGGCACCGTGTTCGCGACGTTGTAGCCGTCGGCGAACAACCCGGTGCCCAGCGCCGCGACCACCGTCGCGCTGCGGGCGAAGCCGGTCAGTCGGGACACCGCGGAGCCCAACGCCAGGCTCGCGCCACCGCGCAGCACCGGCCGGCCGGCGCGCCCGGCACCGTCTCGCGCGGCCCGGCCGGCCACCGGTTCCACCGGCCGCGCCGACACCGCCGCGGGCGCGGTGGAGGCGTCTTCGCGGCCCTCGCCGCGAGCGTGCCGACCGCGCGGCGGCGCCGCGACGACATCGCTCACAAAAGCCTCCGATTCGGGCTCGATCGGGGCTCCGGACATGGTCCCCCTCTATCTGAGTCCTCGGCGGGCCACTTGTGTTGCATCCGGATTTTCCGGTGACGAAACCCCGCTGCCACGGGCTCTTAAAGGGATGCGGGGCTACCCCGCATCCCTCCGTCCCCGAGGAGACGTCCCGTGGTCACGCTGCTCCCGGCGCCGCCCGCGCGCTCGACCGTTCCCGCCGCGCCCGCCTCCGCGGCCCTGGTGCCCGCCGCGGCCGGCGATCCGAGGCTGCGGGTCGCCCCGCTGACGCCCGACGCGCACCTGGCCCATCTCGACGGACGCGGCGACGCGGGCTTCCTGCAATACCCGTCCTGGGCCGTGGTCAAGGAGGCGTGGCGCAGCGAGGGCATCGGCTGGTACGACGCGGACGGCGTCGTGGTCGGGTCGGCGCTGGTGCTGTACCGCAAGATGCCCAAGGTGCCGTACTGGTTCGCGTATCTCCCCGAGGGTCCGGTGATCGACTGGACCGACCCGAACCCGCAGCGGTGGTTGGCGCCGCTGATCGAACACATGCGCACTCGGCATGTGTTCACGGTCCGGATGGGCCCGCCGCTGGCGCACCGGCGGTGGCAGGCGCAGACCGTCAAGGACGCGGTCAAGCACGGTCTCAAGCACCTGGACCGGGTCACCCCGGACGAGATCGACCCGCTGGGCGCCACCGTCGCGCTGCGGTTGGGCGACCTGGGCTGGCGCGCGTCCGGCGACGGTGCCGACGCGCAACCCCGGTACACCTTCGAACTTCCTTTCCAGGGACGGTCGTTGGATCAGGTCAAGGCGGGCTTCAACCAGGAGTGGAAGCGCGCGATCGGCAAGGCCGGCAAGGCCGGGGTGGACATCACCGTGGGCGGCTACGAGGACCTGCCCGCCTTCTTCGAGCTGCTCCGGGTCACCGAGCGCCGCAACGGGTTCCGACTCGGCCGTGAGCTTCCCTACTACGAACGCCAGTTCCGTGCGCTCAACACCGAGTCGGCGGGTCGGATGAAGCTCTACCTGGCCCGCTTCGAGGATCGGCTGCTCGCGGCGCACACGCTGATCAGCGCGGGCTCGCGGGTCTGGTACCAGACCGGCGCCTCCACCGACCACGGGCGCGGCGTGCGGCCCAGCCACGCGTTGCAGTGGCGGATGATCCGGGACGTGCACGAACGCGGCGTGCCGGTCTACGACATGCGCGGGGTCAGTCCGGTGATCGACCCGGACGACCGGCTGTTCGGGGTGCTGCGCTGGAAGCTGGGTACGAACGGACGGGTCGTGGAGAACCTGGGCGAGTGGGAGTACCCGGTGTTGCCCACGCTGCACAAGGCGTTCCGGGCGTACATGTCGATCCGCTGAGGAGCGGGCGGCGGTTGTCGCTCAGCCGCGCGCGTAGTCGGCGATGCGCGGGTTGTTCAGGGTGGACGGGGGCACGTCCACGCGTGCCTCGTGCGGCGGGAACCACCCGGCCAGGGCCAGCCGGTCGGCGGCCAGGAACGGGACCACCGCCGGGTCCGGGGCGTCGTCGGCGGCCCGCAGGCCCGTGCCGGGCGCGACCGCGGCGAGCACGAAGCCCCGGTCGGCCGGGCCCGGCACGCTGACCCGATACGGCACCGTGCGCAGGCCCGAGGCGCGCAGACCGGCCTCGGCGCACCAGTACGCGCGAGGATGCGTGTCCGGCGCGGGGGCGTGCACCACGATCCGGCCGGCCGGGCGCAGTACGGTCCGGGTCAGGCCGTAGAACTCCTGCGTGTACAGCCGCGCGGAGGCACCGACGGTGGGCCCGGGCAGGTCGGCCACGACCACGTCGAAGCGCTCCGCGGCGCCGCGCACCCACGCGAACGCGTCCGCCCCGACCACCCGTACCCGCGGGTCGGCGAACGCGTCGCCGGCCAGCGCGCGCAACCGCGGGTCGCTCCGCGCGGGCGCCGTCTCGGCGACGCGCGAGACCACGAGCACGACCTCGCGCACCGCCGCGTAGCGCAGCACCTCGCGCAGGGCCAGCCCGTCGCCCCCGCCGAGCACGAGCACCCGCTCGTGCCGGCCGGCCATCGCGGGGTGCACGAGCGCCTGCGCGGTCTCGCTCGCGCCCGGGGCCGCGACCCGCCGCTCGCCGGCCACGTACAGCTCGGGACCCGCGCCCGTGTGGGTGAGCACCACGTCCTCTCGCGCGGACACCACGTCCCCGTCGTAGAGCACCTCGCGCGCCGCCCGTTCGAAGGCGGGCGTGTACGCCCAGGTGCCGGCCAGCAGCGCGAGCACCGCGGCCACGGCCGCGTACATCACCACCCGCAGCCGGACCGGCAGGTCGGTGCGGAACAGCCACAACACCACGAGCGCGCCCGCGATCGCGTTGATCACGCCGGCGAGCACGACGGTGCGCAACTGGCCCAGGTGCGGCAGCAGCAGGAACGGGAAGAGCAGACCGCCGATCAGCGCGCCCACGTAGTCGGCCGCGAACAGGTCGGCCACCGCGCTGCCCGCGTCCTGCGGGCGGATCCGCTGCACCAGCGTCATCAGCAGCGGAATCTCCGCCCCGATCAGCAGCCCGAGCACGGCCGCGACGGCGATCATCGGCCAGCGGTAGACGTCGTACCAGGCGAAGGTCGCGTACAGCACGGTCGCGCACATCCCACCGCACGCCGCGAGCAGGATCTCGGCGGCGACGAAGGCCGCCGCGGCCCGGCGCGCGAGCGGCTTGGCGGCCAGCGCGCCCACGCCCATCGCGAAGACCATCACCGAGAGCACGATCGAGGTCTCCACCACCGGGTCGCCGCCGAGCGTGCCGCCGAGCGCGGCCAGCGCGAGTTCGTAGACCAGCCCGCACGCCGCGCAGACCAGCACGGCGAGCAGGACCACGAACCGCGCGGGCCCCGCGGCGAGCGCGGCCGGGCGGGCCCGGGCCGCGGAGGCGCGCACGATGGTGGGGGCGCGCGGCGCGGGGGAGGTCACCCCGAGCACGGTAGGCGCGGAGCGCGCGGGGGTCGTCGGACGCGCCGACGGTTCACCCGAACCGGTTACGCGCGGGACGTGTGGGCGGGCCCGGGGCCGGGTCGGGCTCGCCCCGGGCCGAGCCGGCCCAGGGCCGGAGGTCGGGCTCGGGCTCGGCCCGGGCCCGACCCCCGGCTCAGGCGATACACGCCGACACGATCGCGGCGATCGCGATCTGGGAGGACGCGGTGACCCAGACGCACGGGTGCGGTTCGCGCTCGACCACGGTGGCACCGAGGCGGCCCGGGGTGACCAGGTCGATCACCAGGAACGCGATGGCCATCAGGATCAGCCCGGAGACCCCGAAGAGCGCCGTGGAGGCCAGCCCCTTGCCGAACTCCTCGTAGGTGGTCGCGATCGCCGTGGTGACGATCATGCCGACGCCGAGCAGTGCCGAGGAGAGCACCAGCGCCGCGTTGCGATTGCGTTCGATCCAGATCTGCCGACCGAGGTTGCCGGGTGTCAGCAGGTCCACGAGCACGAACCCCAGGACCATGAGCACGATGCCCACGCCCCCGTAGGCGAACGCGTAACCGACACCCTCCGCGAGATCCCTGAACATGGCGCCGTGTCCCCCATCGTCGTCGGATCACCTGATGGGGCGTCATTGTGTCGGATCGTTTGGTGCGATCGTCACATCGCGCGACTTCGAGTGTTCACGATTCGGCACTCCTGCGGGTACGTGTGCCACGTGGACCAGACCGCACCGGCCCCACAACCCTCGACCACCATCGCGGTGACCGCGTACGGCAGCCCGGGGTATTCGCCGATCAGGCCGTATCGGTGCCCGGTCGCCAGGGCCACGATCTCGCGCACCCGGGCGACGAACGCGGCGTCCTCCAACCGCTGGGTCAACGCGGTGAATTCGTATTCCCACCGGCCGAGCCGGGTGGCCGCCCGGGCGGGCAACGGGGTGGCCGCGCCCGGCAGGCACGCGACGGTCTCCGACACCGCGTCGCCCTCCCCCCGGTCGGGAGTGATCAGCATCTGGTGCGACGCGCCCAGCAACCGCAGCTCCAGCTTCAGCCCTCCGATTTCGACATGGCGCTCGGCCAACGCGGGGAGCGCCGGCAGGCCCAGGCACCAGCCGAGGGCGTCCGCGCGGGTGTCGGTGTACGTGGTGGTGAGTGTGGCGTGCATTCTCGCGCTCATCTGTCCGGGCAACGGGGAAGACCCACGGGAGGCTCCCGGGGGCGACAATCGGCTGCAAACCAGGGGACATGACTCACGGTAGGCGCCCAAAGGCACAGCGTCGTCACCCGTGAAGGTGAAAGGCATTGACACGAACGGGTGAAGGACACCCTGTGGACCGGACCATCCGGCACGCGAGGATGGGCGGGTAGACCAACCCCCGCGAAGGAGCCGTACGGATGAACCGACCGCTGTTGGCCCGACACCTGGACGGCCTGGGCACCACGATCTTCGCCGAGATGTCCGCGCTCGCGCGCAGCACCGGCGCGATCAACCTCGGCCAGGGTTTCCCGGACACCGACGGCCCGGCGGAGGTGATCGAGATCGCGGTCGCCGCCATGCGCGACGGCGTGAACCAGTACCCACCGGGCGACGGCATCCCGGACCTGCGCCTGGCGGTGGCCGAGCACCGGCAGCGCTTTCGCGGGCAGACCTTCGACCCCGACTCCGAGGTGCTGATCACCACCGGCGCGACCGAGGCGATCGCGGCCACCCTGCTCGCGCTGCTCGAGCCCGGCGACGAGGTGATCGCGCTCGAACCGTTCTACGACTCGTACGCCGCGTGCATCGCGATGGCCGGCGCACGCCGCGTCGGCGTCACCCTGCGTCCCCCGTACTTCCGCCCGGACCCGGACGAGCTGCGCGCGGCGGTCACCGACCGCACCCGGGTGATCATGCTCAACAGCCCGCACAACCCGACCGGCACCGTGCTCACCCGGACCGAACTGGAGTCGATCGCCGCCATCGCGATCGAGCACGACCTGATCGTGGTCACCGACGAGGTCTACGAACACCTCGTCTACGACGGCGAGCACATCCCGATCGCCGGACTGCCCGGCATGCGCGAGCGCACCGTCACCGTCTCGTCGGCGGGCAAGACCTTCTCGTTCACCGGCTGGAAGATCGGCTGGGTGTGCGCGCCGCGGGAGCTGATCGCGGCGGTACGCACGACCAAGCAGTTCCTGACCTACACCTCGGGCGCGCCGTTCCAGCCCGCCATCGCACACGCCCTGCGGCTGCCGGACGCCTATTTCGACGGGCTGCGCGAGGACCTGCGGTACAAGCGCGACCTGCTCGGCGGCGGCCTGCGCGCGGCCGGACTGACCGTCTACGAACCGCAAGGGACCTACTTCACCACCACCGACATCACCCCGCTGGGCTACGCGGACGGCCTCGACTTCTGCCGTCGGCTGCCCGAACTGCGCGGTGTGGTCGCGATTCCGGAGGTGGTCTTCTTCGACGACGTCGAGGTCGGCCGACCGCTGGTGCGGTTCGCCTTCTGCAAGCGCGTCGAGGTGTTGGAGGAGGCCGCCAAGCGGCTCGCGGCGACCGGCTGAGCCGGGCCCGCCCGCACGGGCACCGGCGTACGTGTGGGGGCCGACGGCCCCCACACACGCGCTGTCGGACTACGCCTGGCCGTCGGCCGGCTTGTCCTCGGGGCCGAACTGCTCGTTGATCCAGTTCGCGAACGAGATACACGTGCTGATCCACGCGCGCGTGGTGAACACGAACAGCTCGCGGTTGATGCCGGGCTCGCAGTCGAGCTGAGCCTCGCCGATCAGACGCAGCTTCCCCTCGTGCTCGTGCGTGTAGACCTTGGGCCAGAAGAACTGGCGGTGCCACTCGTCGAGCTGCTCCAGCATCCGCGGGCGCTCCGCCGGTTCGAACTCACGGTCGAGGAACATTCGGACCGTGAAGATCTCCTGCTTGTCGCCGCGCAGCATGAAGTAGACGCGGAAGCGGTCCCAGGGCGCGCAGATGTCGCCTTCCTCGTCGGTGAAGTGGTTCACCTGGAGCTCGTCGAGAACCTGGTTGATCAGGTCCGCCGACGGCTTGACGACCGGTGCGGCCGGGACGAAGGTCGACCTCGGAAGCGAGGACGGGTCGATGCTCATGAAAAAAGATCCTCTCCAGACGTATGGACGCCATCCTCTCTCATTCGGCCCAGAGCGGTAGGCCCCAGCGCGCGAGGCCTCATTCGTATTCGGTGCCACCCTTGCGGGTGAGGTAGGCCGCGGAGACGATCTTGCCGATCGCCCGCCCGCCGACCACGTCGCTGTACCGCTCGCGAGCCGGGCGGATCACGATCCCCTCGCGCAGGTGCGCGGCGGTGCCCGAGACGGTCTCCCGGCCCTCCGCCAGGGCCAGCAGCGCGGCCTCGTCGTAGGGCCCGGCATACAGCGTCGGCACCATCGGAAGCACCGTCTGCAAGCCGCCGAGCAGTTCGGCGAGTCGCTCGGCGTCCACCCGGCGTACCGCGCCGCCGGCGTCCGCGAGCGCGACGTCGAACACCGCGAAGCCCGGCAGCTCCGACCGACCCTGCGCGCCGTACCCCAGGTCCTGTACGCCCTGCCCGAACACCTCGCCGAACACGCCCACCCGGGCCGCGCCGTACCGCGCGGCCAACTCCGCGGCGGCCTCGGGCAGCCGGTGCGCGAGCACGCTGCGCCAGTACAGGTTGTGCTCGTCCCGGACCAGCGCCTGCGACCTGGCACCGAAGCCCTTCGAGGACACGAAGCTCTCACCGGTGTCGGCCACGTAGGTGTACAGGCACGCGGTGCCGTGGATCTTCTCGGTCGCCACCACCGGCTCTCCGGCCGTGAACAACTCCGGGTAGCGGCGCACGTTCTCGATGTCGACCCACGGCAGCAGGTCGGCGGCGGGCACGATCTCGCCGCTCATGTGCACGGGGATGGGCGGCACCCACTTGACGATGCCCAGCACCTCGGCGAAGTCCTCGTCACCGGCGAGCGCGGCCGACAGGTCCCGGCCCTCGAGCGCGCTCGGCCGGCAGACGATGCCCTGCGAGAGCTCGCCGCGCAGCCGGATCGCCCGAACCCGGTTCTTGGCCGACCCGGCGAGCCGCCCGGTGAGGCCGAGCTCGTCGATCAGCGGGTCCGGCAGCACCGCCTGCTCGGGGATGTACACCGCGACGTCACCGGTGACGTAGGCGCCCTTCGCGACGACGGCTCGGTACAGGCCGACCTGGGCCAGCTCCAGCGCGTCCGCGTTGGGGTGCTCGTGCACCACCAACCGTTCGGCCGTGACCTTGAGTGTGGACATGCGTCGCCCCTTCCCCGAAACCGCACAGGGGTGTCTTCCCCGTCGACTCCACGGTCCCAAGTGCCCGGGCGGGGCCGCCAACGATTTACCGGCGTCCCGGTACAGGATGGGACACATGCCGAACTTCATCGAGAAGCCGACGGTCGTCGAGGCCGCCGGCAACATCCCCAAGACCATTCGCGAGTACGTCGGCCGGGTCAACACCGGCGACCGGGCGCTCAGCATCGCGCACATGACCAGCCCCGGCGGCTGGGAGGAACCGGGCCAGCGCCCCGAGTTCGACGAGTACACGGTGGTCCTGCGCGGCGTTTTGACCGTCGAGTTCGAGGGCGGTGTCCAGGAGGTCGCCGCCGGCCAGGGCATCCACACACCCGCCGGCGAGTGGGTCCGCTACAGCACCGGGAACTCCGAGGGCGCCGACTACATCGCCGTCTGCCTCCCCGGCTTCGCCCCCGAAACGGTCCACCGCGACGAGTAGGCCGTGCGCCCGGCGGGTGGCGATCGCCGCGACCCGCCGGGGTCCCGGGCGCGTCCGGTCAGATCTTGGCGCTGATGGTCGCGACGAACTTCGGGAGCAGTTCGCTCTGCCAATTCATCCAGGGCCGGTCGGTGCCCTCCATGGTGAGACTGCCCGTCGCGTCGACCTGCAGGTCGTACTGTCCCTTGCGCAGGCGCACCTTCTGCACGGCGTAGTAGGCGTCGTCGACGCCCGGTGCGGTGATCGCCTTGAAGTCGGACTGGATCCGCTGCGCGCCGTTCTTGTTGAGGTTCCAGATGTAGTCGAGTTCCTTGGGGGCGTCGATGTTCCTGATCTCGATGGTCAGCTTGATCACGTTGCTGTAGCCGAAGCCCCGCTTGGTGTTCACCGTGTAGAGGCAGGTCGTGCTGCGCAGCGCCGGGCCGCGGGAGGCATACGAACCGGCGGCCTTGGCGGTGCCCTGTTCCTCCTGGGTGGTCACCTCGGGGATCACCTTGGCGATCTCGTCGGGGGTGATCAGGTCGCACACGTCCGGCCAGGTGGACATGTCGGTCGCCACGGGGGCGAACTTGCCACCGCTCTTGGGCGCGGGCGGCGCCGAGGGACGCGAGGCCTCCTTGGACGCGGGAGGAGCGCTCGGAGCGTTCTGGACCGCCTTGGGGTCGAAGCTCTCCAGCTTGCGCACGGACTCCGTGGGCGGCAGCTTGACCGCCTCGTTCTTCTTGCCGTCCGTGCCGTTGATCAACAGCGCGGCGATCACCGTCGCCGCGGTGCCCCCCGCGAGCACCGCCAGCCAACTGAAGACCTGCTTGCGGCGGTTGGGGCGCGGCGGCTCCGGCGGATACGGCGGCGGATAGCCGGGCGGGCCGTACCCGGGCGGCGGCCCGTACTGGCCCGGCGGCCCGCCGTACTGGCCGGGCGGCGGCTGTTGGCCGTAGCCGCCCGGCGGCGGATAGCCGGGCCCCTGGCCGGAGTATTGGCCGGAGTTCGGGCTGTTGTACTGGCCGGTCATCGAGAGCTCCCGTGGGGACGAACCGTCGAGGGACGACGGCGAATCAGTCGTCCGTCATCTTGATGTTGAGGACGCGCACGAGGGCCGGTCCGGCCTTCTTGGTCCAGGTGTCGGGTGCTTCGTTCGCGCCCGTCGATTCCTTGGTCTGCGCGCTGACGTCCAGGACCACGTAGTAGCCGGGCGAATCCGGCTTGGCGCCCTGCTTGTACAGGTTGAGCTTGCCGTTCTGGCGGAACGCGTCCTGTACGAACAGCTTGTTGGCCAGGTCCTCGTAGCCGGTGAAGGGAGCCGCCTCCGCCTTGGCCTTCTCGTACATGTCCTTGACCGGGGCGGCGTCGCCGATCGCCTTGATGGTCATGGTCAGCTTGGCCGGCGTGGCCGGGTCCTGGAGGTTGGGCAGCTTGAGCTTGACCGTGCACTCGTAGTTCCGGGGCGTCTTGGCGCCCTTGCGACCCTCGCGCGCCCCGACGATGCTCGCGTCGGGGACCGCGTTCTGGATCTCCTTGTCGGACAACATCGTGCACGCGTCCGGCCACGTCCCGGTGTCCCCCGACGCCCGGAACTTGGCGCCGTCGACGAACGCCACCCCGGGCGGCGGGGTGTAGCCGTCGGGGAAGGCGACCCCGTTCTCGGCCACCGGCTTGTCGCCCTTGTCGTTCTTCTTGTTGATCTCGTCGACGATGTACGACGCGGCGACGGTGGCCAGCACACCGCCGACCACCACGCCGACCCAGCCGAGAATGGGCTTCAGCTTGCTCCGGCGCGGCGGCGGCTGCGGCGGGTACGGCTGCTGGTACATCCCGGGATGACCGTACTGCGGCTGCTGCTGCGGCCCGCCGTACTGGTTCCCTCCTGGGTTCCCGATTCGTACCATCCCCGTATCCTCCCGATGCCTGTTCCGATGCGCTGTTCCGATGCGCTGTCGCCGATGCTGCGGTACCGCGGGTTACATCCGTGCCACGAGGTAACCGATGAGCGTCGGCCCGTACTGCTTGACGGCGTCGTCGTCCGCCAACTTCGCCCCGCCCGGACCCTCCAGTCCGGAGGACACGTACAGCTCCACGTAGTACGGACCCTTGTGGAACCAGATGTACGAGTCGTCGCGGAACGCGTCGTCGGTGCCCAGCTTCGTGCCGAGTTCCTCGAACACGCCGAACGGCTTGCGCCCCCGGTTCTTCTTGGTGTCGCCGTAGTGGCCCTTCGCGGTCGCCGGGGTGCTCACCTCGTGCAGTGTGAGCTCGATCCTGGCGTACGACGGATACTTCGGATTGTTCGGGTCCGGCACGGACAGTTCGAACCTGCACTGATTATCGGCCGCGCCCGGGAAGTCGTACTTGACCGAAACGGTCGTGTCGGACTTCCTGGTCTTGACCGTGGCGCCCTTGACGACCTTCCCGATCTGCGCGTCCGACAGCATGTCGCACGCCTTCGGCCAGGTCTTGCCGTCGTTGGTCGCGTTGAATTTTGCCCCGGCGTCGGCGGGCGGCGCTGCGGGGAAAACCATCGGACGCTCGAGCGGCTCGGCACTCTGCCCGGCCTTGGAATCGCCGCTCTTGCCGCCGCCGCTCGCGGCCGGTGCCACCGAAGTCGGGTTGGGCTTGGCGGTGTCCGAGTCGTCGTCCTTGTTCAGCAGCACGAAGCCGCCGACGCCGGCACCGACGAGCACGACCGCGATCGCGGCCCACAGCGCGAGCCGGTTGCCCCGACGCGGCGGGTCCGGCGGCCCGTACGGCCGGCCGGGCGGCCCGTAGTGTCCCGGCGGCCCGTAGCCCGGCTGCGGAGGCGGGTAGCCGGGCTGCTGCGGCACGTAGCCCTGCTGCTGCCCGAACCCCGGCTGCTGCTGCGGATACTGCCCGTGCGGCGGCCCGCCCGGTCCCTGCTGCCACCCACCGCTCACAGCTTCTGCCCGACCACCGCGGCCATCGACGGGCCGTACTGACGCACCATGGTGTTGCTCTTGAGCGGGTTGCCCTGCGAGTCCTCCAGCTGGGCCGACAGGGTGACCCAGACCCGGAAGCCGTTCTTGGAGATCTGGATCGTGCGGTTGTCCCGGAACGACCCGTCCACCCCGATCTTGTCGGCCGGGATGTCGTCGTACTGGTCCGGGTAGGGCTTGGTGGCCGTCTCGGACTGCGTCTTCTCCTTCGCGAAGGAGGCCTTCTCCTCGGCCGGCGTCTTGTAGCCGTACGTGGTGACGTTGATCTTCGCGGGGTAGTCCGAGGACTGCTGGTTCGGCAGGTCGAGCGTGATGTCGCACTCGTTGTCGTTCACGCTCTTGCCGAGCAGGTTCGAGTACCGGCCCATGAAGCTCTTGCGCTCGCGGATGGTCCCCTCGGGGATGACCGATTTGATCTCGTCGTCCGTCAGCAGATCGCAGGCCTTGGGCCAGGTCTTCGGATCCACCGAGATGCCGCTGATCTTGGGTCCGGTGATCGGCGGCAGCGTGTCCGGGATCTTGAGCTGGTTGGTGATGTCGGCCTTCTTGGGCCCGGCGGCCGCGCTGTTGCTCGGAGCGGCCACCTTGCCGGTCACGATCGGCGCGGGCGCCGACTTCTGCGCGTCCGGGTCCTTCTTGTCGGTCGGGTCGTCGAAGCCGACCACCGCGACCACGACGGACGCGACCACGGCGCCGGTGACACCGGCGATCCAGGTGCCGATCACCTTCTTGCTGCGCCCACCGCGCGGCGGCCGGCCGTCCGGACCCAGCGGGACCGGGTTCTGCGCGTACTGCTGGTAGTGGCCGTACTGGCTGTACTGCGGGTACGGGTAACCGTCGGGCTCCTGGAACCCGCCCTGCTGTTGCTGCTGTTGCGGATAACCGGCAGGCGGCGGGTAGCCGCCCTGCTGCGGATAGCCACCCTGTGGCGGGCCCGGCTGTCCCTGTTGTCCCGGTGGTGGGCCGGGCGGCATCGGTGGCACAGGCGGATAGCCCTGACCATCGCTCATCGGGAGGTCCCCCTCGGATCTCGGGTTTGGCCTGGCGTTCGCTTGCAGGCATCAGGCGCCACGACATGCTGCCATGCGCATGAAGAGGCTGCAGGCGTCAAGGGTGTCGTTTGTGGCGACATTCACCTAAATAAGTCTCCGGAGGCGCACAACGTTTCGATGACGCCGAGCGTCCGGGTGGCGACAGCATGCCTTCGAACCCGCCCCTCACACGTCGCGAGGCACTAAAGTTGAGTCAGGAATACTCAAGCGATTTGACCGGTTGCACCCGACGGCTCATCCTTGAGCGACAAACACTCAACTCTCCCCGTGGAGGAACCGAATCATGGCACGTGCGGTCGGTATCGACCTCGGTACGACGAACTCCGTCGTCAGCGTTCTGGAAGGCGGCGAGTCGACCGTCATCACCAACGCGGAGGGGTCGCGGACCACACCGTCCGTGGTTGCCTTCGCGAAGAACGGTGAGGTTCTGGTCGGCGAGGTGGCCAAGCGTCAGGCCGTCACCAACGTCGACCGGACCATCCGGTCCGTCAAGCGTCACATGGGGACCACGTGGTCCGTGGCGATCGACGACAAGAAGTACACCGCGCAGGAGATCAGCTCCCGCATCCTGATGAAGCTCAAGCGCGACGCCGAGGCCTACCTGGGCGAGAAGGTCACCGACGCGGTCATCACCGTGCCGGCGTACTTCAACGACGCCGAGCGGCAGGCCACGAAGGAGGCCGGCGAGATCGCCGGTCTGAACGTGCTGCGCATCGTCAACGAGCCCACCGCGGCGGCGCTGGCGTACGGCCTGGACAAGGCCGACGAGCAGACCATCCTCGTCTTCGACCTCGGCGGCGGCACGTTCGACGTGTCGCTCCTGGAGATCGGCGACGGCGTGGTCGAGGTCAAGGCCACCAATGGTGACAACCACCTCGGCGGCGACGACTGGGACCAGCGGGTCATGGACCACCTGGTCAAGCAGTTCCAGAACGCGCACGGTGTGGACCTGTCCAAGGACAAGATGGCCCTCCAGCGCCTGCGCGAGGCGGCGGAGAAGGCCAAGATCGAGCTGTCCTCCTCGATGGAGACCTCGATCAACCTGCCCTACATCACGGCCTCGGCCGAGGGCCCGCTGCACCTGGACGAGAAGCTCACCCGCGCCCAGTTCCAGCAGCTCACGCAGGACCTGCTCGACCGCACCAAGGTGCCGTTCCAGAAGGTCATCGAGGACGCGGGCATCCCGCTCTCGGCGATCGACCACATCGTCCTGGTCGGCGGCTCGACCCGGATGCCGGCCGTGGCCGACGTGGTGCGCGAGCTCACCGGTGGCAAGGAGCCGAACAAGGGCGTCAACCCGGACGAGGTCGTCGCCGTCGGCGCCGCGCTTCAGGCCGGTGTGCTCAAGGGTGAGGTCAAGGACGT
>NZ_JBVHLU010000095.1:0-40957 GCF_055558835.1 Embleya sp. NPDC025285 | reverse complement strand
GCCGCCGCTACTGCGTGTCTGGCTCCTCCTCTCCCCCCCCCCCCTCCCCCCCCCCCCCCCCCCCCCCCCCCCCCCCCCCCCCCCCCCCCCCCCCCACACCGTGCCCTGCCCACGGCGGTGGTTCGGTCCATGGCGCTCCCGGCGCATCACCGATGCCCACCGCCACGGCACCCACCGTGCCCTGCGACCGCCCGGCAAGGACAACCCGCCGAACCCGACCCCCCTCTTTGAGGCCCGTCGCCGGCCGCCGCCCCCGTGTCGCCCACACCGGTGATCATCACAGTGCTCATCGGCCGATGACAGGCACCCAGGCATCCACAGGTCAGCCCATCCGGGCCCGGGTTCCACATGCGCCGAAGCAGACGCCGCCCCGTCCAGCAGCGCCACTGTGGCGCCGGACGCCGCGTCACAGACCACCACTGGCCCTGTGCCCGGACTCGGCTGGATCCCGGCAAGTTGGAGGAATCGGCCTCCGCGCACCCGAGCGCACTGATCCCCAGGTTTCATGCACAGCCTGTGGACAGTCCCGTCTCCCGTCTACCCGGCCGCCGCGTCCCCTCGGCGAGAGCTTCCAGCGCCTGATACACGGACTCCGTGAACTCCCGATGGATCTCGCGTTCGCGCCGTCTGGAATCGCTGTCCAAGACGATCCACTTCGCCCGCCCGAGATCGTCCGGCCCGGCCCCGAGCAGTAGCCGGGTCAGCAAGATCGCGTCGATCGGCTCGAGACCCCGCGCGGCCAGAACGCGCTGCACCTCGTCCATCCCCGTCCCGGCGGCCATCGCCGCCCGACACTCGTCCAACAGTCTGGTCAAACGGGTGACCCGCTCCGGCTCGAAACCACTGGGAAACACTGCCGCCCCGCTCCGTCGTCTTCCGCCGAACCCGCCCGTGCGCCCGTCCGAGACCCACCGTAAAACCCGACCCCGATCACCCCGTCACACTTTCTCCACCCCCTCCGTCATGGAAGCAGGAGCCCATCGGGGCCCCACCCAGACCGGGAACCGAAGCCCGGTCCGCACAACGGGAGCTGTCATGACGAAGTCGATTCTGGTCACCGGTGGTACGGGCACGCTGGGCCGCCTGGTCGTCCCGCTGCTGCGGGACGCGGGCCACCGGATCCGGGTGCTCAGCCGCACCGGCGGTGGTCCGGCCGCGGAAGGCGTCGAGTACGTGACCGCCGACCTGCTCGAGAACAAGGGCGTCGAAGCGGCGGTGGCCGGCACGGACACCGTGTTGCACCTGGCCGGCGGCCCCAAGGGTGACGACGAGGCCACCCGCAATCTGGTCCGGGCCGCGAAGGACGCCGACGTACGGCACCTCGTCTACATCTCGGTGATCGGCGCCGACCGCGTCCCGCTCGGCTACTTCAAGGCCAAGCTCGGCGCCGAGCAGGCGGTGGCCGAGTCGGGTCTGCCGTGGACCACGCTGCGCGCCGCCCAGTTCCACGACCTGATGCTGACCGCCGTGGACAAGATGACCAAGCTGCCGGTGGTGCCGGTGCCGGGCGGGGTCCGGCTCCAGCCGGTCGACCCGCGCGACGTGGCCCAGCGGCTGGTCGAGTTGACGCTCGGCGAGCCGGCAGGTCTGGTGCGGGACCTGGCCGGCCCGAAGGTGTACGGGATGCGCGAGCTGAGCCGCAGCTACCTGCAGGCACGCGGCCGGCGTCGGCCGATGATGCCGGTGCGCTTCCCGGGAAAGGCCGGTCGGGCGTACCGCGCCGGCGAGAACCTGACCCTGGAAGGCGGCACGGTCGGCACCCGCACCTGGGAGGACTTCCTCACCGAGCGCGTGAGCGCGAACGCGAAGTAGTCCGTGGCCGGGCTCACGACCGGACCCGACGCCCAGCGGGGCCTTCCGCCGGAACGCGCGACCCGCGCAACCCGCGCGAGATGCGCAACACACGCGACCCGCGCCACACCCCCGGAAGGCCCCGCGACCACGCCCCGACTCAGTTCACCTGCCGCCCGCCCTCCCCCCAATACCGCGCCCGCAGCGTCTTCTTGTCCGGCTTGCCCAGCGGCGACAGCGGAATCGCATCGGTGAAGTCGATCGACTTGGGTGCCTGCACCGCGCCCTTGCGTTCCTTCACCAGCGCGATCAGCTCCGCCGGATCCACCTCCACGCCCGGCCGGAGCACCACGACCGCCTTGACCGCCTCGCCCCACTTGTCGTCCGGCACACCCACCACCGCGACCGCGGCCACCGCCGGATGCGCCGAGATCACGTCCTCGACCTCGCGCGGGAAGACGTTGAAGCCGCCGGTGATGATCATGTCCTTCTTGCGGTCCACGATGGTCAGGAAGCCGTCCGCGTCCGCCCGCGCGATGTCCCCGGTGTGCAACCAGCCGCCGCGCAGCGCCTCTTCGGTCTGCTCGGGCTTGTTCAGGTAGCCCGCCATCACCAGCGGCCCGCGGACGCAGATCTCGCCCGGCTCGCCCTGGGCCACCTCGTTCAGGTCGTCGTCGAGCAGCCGCACCGTCAGGTACGGGACCGGCCGACCGCACGAGGCGAGTCGCGCCGGGTCGTTCGGGTCGTGCTCGTCCCGGCGCAGCACGGTGATCGTCATCGGGCACTCGGCCTGACCGTAGTACTGGAAGAAGATCGGCCCCAGCCGTTCGATGCCCTCCTTGAGCCGCGCCGGCGACATCGCCGAGGCACCGTAGAACACCGTCTCCAGGCTGGACAGGTCGTGCTTGTCCAGGTCGGGGTGGTCCAGCAGCACATACAGCATGGTCGGCACCAGCATCGTCGCGGTGATCCGGTACTTCTCGATCGCCGCGAGCACCTGCTTGGGATCGAAGTGCGGCAACACCACGATCGAGCCGCCGCGCAACAGCGTCGGGATGAACGCCGACATGCCCGCGTGCGACAGCGGCGTCGCGACCAGGAAGCGCACCTCGTCCGGCCAGTCCCACTCGGCGAGTTGGATGGTCGGCAGGGTCACCCCGGAGCGGTACGTGGACATCACGCCCTTGGGCCGCCCCGTCGTGCCGCCGGTGTACGCGTAGCCCGAGACGTCCTCGGCGCTCACCTGCGGCGGCGTGATCGAACCCGGCTCGAACTTGGCGGCCAGCGCGAGCAGATCGACCCCGAGCCCGTCCGTGGCCGGCCCGAAGGCGAGCAGCTTCAGGTGCGGCAGCCGCTGCTTCAGCGCTGCGGCCCGCTCGCCGTACGGTCCCGGGTCGTAGATCAGCGCCTCGACACCGGCGTCGGCCAGCACGTACGCGTGGTCCTCCAGCGAACCCATCGGGTGCAGCGGCGTCGCGCGACAGCCGGTCAGCATGTTGCAGCCGGTCGCGAACAACACCTCGGGCCGGTTCGCGGACAGCACCGAGACCATGGTGCCCTTGACCACACCCTGCGACGCGTACGCCTGCTGGTAGCGGCTGATCTCGTCGCGGACCTGACGCGCCGTCAAGACATCCTCGCCCGCCGGTCGGTCGGTCAGGTAGACGGCCGGCTTGTCGGCATGCCTGGTCAGCGCGTGCAGGAGCAGATCGGGGACGAATACCGGGCGGTGCAGCGCGGCGGGCAGGTCGTACGACATCTGCGGCTTCCCCTCGGAGGCGATGGACGATGACGGATGGCGGCGGACCGTGGCGGAGGCCGAAGGCGTCGCCGTGCGAGAACATGTTTTCGCCATCCATTGACCTCGTCAAGGAACCTTACCTATCGTTCGGCCGGTGGCCGACCTCGTTCCCAGGCCGAGAGGATGACCGTGTCGACACAGACCGTCAGTACTATCCAGTTCCCTTACAAGCGCACACTCGGACCGGTCATGGGTCGCTTCTTCTCGGAGTTGACCGCCCGTCGCATCGTCGGGATCCGCTCCGGTGAGCGGGTGATCGTGCCGCCCATGGAGTACGACCCGGAGACCGGGAACGAACTCGCGCACGACTTCGTCGAGGTGGGTCCGATCGGCACCGTCCGGTCCTGGACCTGGGTCGCCGAACCGATCGAATCGCACCCGCTGGACCGGCCGTTCGCCTTCGTGCTGGTGCGGCTGGACGGCGCGGACACCGACCTGGTGCACGTGCTGGACGCCGGCAGCGAGGACGCGGTGAGCACCGGCATGCGGGTCGCGCCGCGCTGGCGCGACGAGCCCGTCGGCCGGATCGACGACATCGTCTGCTTCGTGCCGGGCGAGAATGCCCAGGCCCCGGCGGGTGAGCCCGGCGAGGCGCAGGAGGTGACCACGATGGAGTACTTCTCCAAGATCACCTACACCGACGTGCTCTCGCCCACCCTGGTCCGCTACGCGAACAACCTGCGGGCGGGTCGGCTCACCGGCCAGCGCTGCCCGCAGTGCAACCGCGTGTTCCTGGGCCGGGGTTACTGCTCCGTGGACGCCATCCTGCTCGGCCCCGAGTTGGACGAGGTGCTGCCGGACCGGGGCGTGGTGTCCAACTACACGATCATCACCCCCACGCCCTACCCCGGGCAGAAGGAGACCGAGCCGTTCGCGCGGGCCTCCGTCGTGCTCGAAGGCGACGAGATGGTGATCGCCCAGCAGCAGATCCTGGACATCCCGGTGTCCGAGATCCGGGTCGGCATGCGGGTCCAGGCCGAGTGGATGCCCGAAGCCGAGCGGGACGCGGCGGAGATCACCAGCAAGGGTTGGGGCACGGTCTCCGGCTTCATCAAGGGCTGGCGGCACACCGGCGAGCCGGACGAGCCCGCCGAGCAGTACATGAACCGGGTGTTCTGATGACGGCGCGTCACAACGCGGACGGCACCGGCCGGACCGGCCAAGAGGCGGGCGAGACAAGGGAGACGGCAGTGCGGCAGGACAGCGACATCGCGATCGTCGCGACCGCGCAGCTCCCGGCGGTGCGCCGGCAGGAGCTCACCGAGACCGAGATGCTGCTGATGGTCGTGGACGAGGCCCTGGGCAAGGTCGGCCTCGAGCGCTCCGACATCGGCTTCAGTTGCCAGGGCTCGTGCGACTACATCTCCGGCGGCACGTTCTCGTTCGTGCCCAACCTGGACGCGATGGGCGCGTGGCCGCCGATCCACGAGTCGCACGTGGAGATGGACGGCGCGTGGGCGATGTACGAAGCCTGGGTGCGGCTCAAGCACGGCGACATCGACATCGCGGTGGCGATGGGCTCGGGCAAGTCCTCCACCGGCGACCCGGCCGCGATCTACCCGCAGGAACTCGACCCGTACTACCTCGCGCCGCTCGGCCTGGACCCGGTCTCGCTGGCCGCGCTCCAGGCCCGGCAGTTGATCGAGTCGGGCAAGACCACCGAACGCGAACTCGCCGAGATCGCCGCACGCTCGCGGCGCGACGCGGCGGGCAATCCCAAGCAGCAGGTACGCAACGCCGAGCAGGACGTGGACAAGCTGCTCGCCGAGGCATACCTGCGCAACCCGCTGCGCAAGAGCGACCTGCCGCCGATCTCGGACGGCGCGTGCGCGGTGGTGCTCGTCCGCGGTCCGCGCGCGGCCGAACTGACCGAGCGCCCGGCCTGGATCACCGGCCTCGACCACCGCAGCGAGGTGCACAACCCGGCGCTGCGTGACCTGACCGACTCGCCCTCGACCCGGATCGCCGCCGAGCGCGCGGGCGGTGTGGCGGGTGTCGAGGTGGCCGAGCTGATGGCTCCGTTCACCGCGCAGGAGGTGATCCTGCGGCAGTCTCTGGGCCTGGCCGACGACGTGTTGATCAACCCGTCCGGCGGTGCGCTCACCGGCAACCCGCTGATGGCCACCGGCCTGGTCCGGATCGCCGCCGCCGCCGACCGGATCCTGGTCGACGGCCGCTCGCGCACGCTCGGGCACGCCACGTCCGGCCCGGCACTCCAGCAGAACCTCGTCTGTGTCCTGGAAGGTGACAACCGATGACCCATGAGCGCGTTGCCGTCGTCGGCATCGGCCAGACCAAGCACAAGAAGCGGCGGGACGACCTGTCCATCGCGGGCCTCGTCCGCGAGGCCGCCCAGCGCGCGCTCGACGACGCGCGGATGACCTGGAGCGACATCGACGCGGTGGTGATCGGGAAGGCCCCCGACATCTTCGAGGGTGTGATGAAGCCCGAGCTCTACCTCGCGGACGCGCTCGGCGGGGCCGGGAAGCCGGTGTTTCGGGTGCACACCGCGGGCAGTGTGGGCGGGTCGACCGCGATCGTCGCCTCACACCTGATCAGCAGTCGCGTGCACAAGCGGGTGTTGGCCGTCGCGTGGGAGAAGCAGTCCGAGGGCAACGCGCAATTCGGCCTGGGCGGCGGCAAGTCCGGGTCGATCGGCGCGGGCGGCGCGTTCGCGCCCTGGATTCGGGCCTACATCCAGAAGTCCGGGGCGCCCGAGCACATCGGCTGGCAGGTGGCGGTCAAGGACCGGCAGAACGCGCTGCGCAACCAGTACGCGCACCTGCAACTCAAGGACATCTCGATCGACAAGGTCCGCGAGTCGCCGATGATGTGGGACCCGCTGCACTTCCTGGAGTCGTGCCCGTCCTCGGACGGCGCCGGCGCGATCGTGCTGACCGACGAGGCGGGTGGCGACGCGGCGGCGGCCGACGGCCGGGCCCCGGCCTGGATCCTGGGCACCTCGATGCGTTCCGAGCCGTCCTCGTTCAACGGCCGCGACCCGATCCGCCCGCAGGCGGGCGTCGACTGCGCGTGGGACGTCTACCGCCAGGCCGGGATCACCGACCCGCGTCGCCAGATCGACGTGGCCGAGTTGTACGTGCCGTTCTCCTGGTACGAGCCGATGTGGCTGGAGGGCCACGACATCGCGCCCGTGGGGGAGGGCTGGAAGATGGTCGACCGCGGTGAGACCGCGTTCGACGGCGACTTCCCGGTGAACCCGTCGGGCGGCGTGCTCTCCTCCAACCCGATCGGCGCGTCCGGCATGCTGCGGTTCCTGGAGGCGGCCCTCCAGGTGCGGGGCGCGGCCGGAGAACACCAGGTGGACGGCGCGAAGGTCGCGCTGGCGCAGGCGTACGGCGCCGCGGCGCAGTACTTCGCGATGTGGGCGGTGGGTGCGGACAAGCCGTAGCGGCCCCGCGCCGCTCCCGTGACATCGCGCGGGAACGCGGCTCGGCGCGACGGCCGATGTGTCGACCGGCAAATGGTAAGGCTCCTTGACCTTGATTTGGTCAAGGAGCCTTCCTATTCTGGGGCCTTCACCCGGTGACCGGAGGTTCTGGCGATGAAGCCCCCCATCTGCGCGAGGCTCGGGATCGACTTCCCGATCTTCGCGTTCTCCCACTGCCGTGACGTGGTCGCGGCGGTCAGCCGAGCCGGCGGCTTCGGCGTCCTCGGCGCGCTCGCGTTCGATCCCGAGCAACTGGAGATCGAGCTGGCCTGGCTCGACGAACACACCGACGGCAAGCCGTACGGCGTCGACCTGGCGATCCCGATGGCGTACATCGGCAAGGGCGGCGGCGACGCCGCGCTGCCGAGCAATCTGGAGAAGCTGATCCCGGAGCAGCACTGGAAGTTCGTCGACGAACTGCTGGAGCGGCACGGGATCCCGGCGCTGCCCGCCGAGTTGACGGACAAGCCGGTCAAGGCCGCCGGGCTGAACGTGGACCTGGAGTCGCGCGCGCAGATCGAGGTGTCGCTCAAGCACCCGCTGGTCAAGATGTTCGTCAACGCGCTCGGCCCGCCGCCGGCCGACATCATCGACGCGTGCCACGCGGCGGGCGTTCTGGTCGGCGCGCTGTGCGGCAGCCCTCGGCATGCCCAAAAGCAGGTCGAGGCGGGTGTGGACGTGGTGGTCGCGCAGGGCACCGAGGCCGGTGGGCACTGTGGCGAGATCTCCACGATGGTGCTCATCCCGCAGGTAGTGGACACGGTCGGCCCGGACGTCCCGGTGCTCGCGGCCGGTGGCATCGGCGGTGGTCGGCAGATGGCCGCCGCCCTGGCGCTCGGCGCGCAGGGGGTATGGACGGGGAGTCTGTGGCTCACCGTCGCCGAGGCGGACACCCACGAGGTGGCCGTACAGAACCTGCTGGAGGCCAAGTCCACCGACACCGTGCGCTCGCGGGCGATGACCGGCAAGCCGGCCCGCCAACTCAAGAGCGCGTGGACCGAGGCGTGGGAGGACCCGGCGAATCCCGACCCGCTGCCGATGCCGCTCCAGGGCATCATCTTCAACGCGGCGTCCCGGCGCTTCACCCGGACCAAGAACAAGGAGCTCAACGGCTGGCCGGTGGGCCAGGTCGTGGGCATGCTCGACCGGGTGCGGCCGACGCAGGAGGTCGTGCTGTCCCTGGTCGAGGAGTGGATCGAGACGACCGAGCGGCTGACCGCGTTCCTCGCCGACGACTGAGCCCGCCGCGGCGACTCGGATCCGGCGGCGACTTCGATCCGGCCGAGACCTGCCGGGCCGGGCGCGCGGGAGGACTCGCGTGCACGGCCCGGCGGTCGGCGGGTCACGGGAGTGAGTGACACCGGTCCCGCGCCTATGGATATCGCGAACTGTCTCGGTATTTCCGCAACTTGAGTGTTTTGCGTGTGTCGGCGGCGAGATGTCGGTAAAATTTGCCGGCTCGCCGGCGTCGGGTCTCGACACGTGTGGAGGTGCCCGACGCCGGCGGTTCGCCTACGGGGCGACCGAGTCCCACCCGGTGAAGCCCGATGGGTCGTGCCGACCGAAGGTGCCGTGCTCGAAGATGCCCACACCCTCGGCGAGCAACGCCCCGTCGGGGCCGGTGAGTCGGGCGGAGGCGACGTGGTCGATCACGCTGAACGGGATGCGCTTGGCCACCTCGGGATCCTGCTGCTCGTACACCGCGCCGTCGAGGTAGTCCTCGCCCTTCCACTGGCCGTGGCCCCAGTCCGGGTCGCCGCCGTAGCCCGCGCCGACGTTGAGCGCGATGTACCCGTGGTTGTCCAGGTGCAGCGTGAGCGCGTTGCGCTTGCGGTCGGTCAGGTGGATCGCGGCACCCTCGGGTATCCGGGTGCCGGACGTGTAGCGCACGTCGAACTCGGGCCAGCCGAGTTGCTCGGGCGCCTTCCCGTCGGCGATCGGGAAGATCCGGATCGCCTCGGTCAGGAAGCGGTGCCCCTCGGCCGACTCCTGCGCGATGATCATCAGCGCCTGGTCGCCGAGGTGGATGGGGATCCAGTTCCACCAGAACCCGGCGGTCTGCGCGGGCCGCCCGGCCGGCGGCGCCTCGCCCGACGGGCGGATGCCCCACGAGCGGTCGCGCGAGCCGGACCAGGTCTGCGGGGTGACCGCGATCTCCTCGCCGTCCAGGGTCACCGTGCCGGTCCAGTCGCCGATCTGCACGAAGCGCGAGGCGTCCAGGAGTGGCTTGAAGTCGCTGCGCTGCACGTGTCGAGGTTCCGGCAGCGGCGCGAACGGTGAGGTGAAGGTGAGGTCGATCGAGATGCCCTGGTCCGGCGCGTCGCACACCACGCGCACGCTGGCCAGCGGCTCCAGGACCTCGATCCGGTACGGCCCGACCTCCTGCTCGAGCCGATCCGGGCCGAGCGCGCCGGACATCCGCACCGCGTGCTGGCGGCCGTTCTTGCGGATCACCACGTACGCGTCGATCACGCCCAGGTTCGGATAGACCCCCAGGCCGGTCGCGATCTGGACGCCGCCCGCGCGGTCGTAGGCGTGCATGATGCAGCGGTCGTAGAAGTTCCGGTCGGTCGAGCCGACCTCGCTGTGGAACAGCGGGACCTGGTGGACCGGATATTCGTCCAGGGGCACGGGGATCGGCATCGGATTCCTCCTGACCACGCGCCGACGTGCGCCGACGCGTTGGCGCTGGTTGAGACGTCGTGCGAGTCTGCGTCAAATCATTGACGCAATCAAGCGTCTCGCTCGCGCACGGCCGGGGTCATCGCTCCTCGAGTGCGGTCGCGAACCGGGCGGCTTCGGCGGGCGCGGCGTGGTGCGGCGTCGCACGACGCGACCTCGACGCGCTGCCGGTGCGGTGCCTCCACGGCAGTGCGTTGCCGATGCGATGCCGGTGTGACGTCCGGCGGCGGCCCGGTCGGGCATCGGAGGTATGTGGCGGGAAGAATCGGACATATCGGACATATCGGCCATGTAGTTGAATCCGCCACTCGGTTGGGCCTCCAGCCGTCGGTGCGGTTGCCACGCTCCGTGAGACACGTGTTACTGAAGGTGTCCATGTGTAGGGATACCGCCCGGACCACGCTGTCGCCCACCGTCGTGGGGAAGGGCGGTCGGGATGGAAGTCCGCGACGCGTCGGGAGAGATCATGAGTCACCAGCAAGACCTCGTCATCTGCCGCGAACTCGGCGACCGCAACGGCGAGGGGCGGACGTTGAACAACCTCGGCACCGCCCTCCAGCACGTGCGGCGGTTCGACGAGGCCATCGACGCCCACCAGGAAGACCTCGTCAACTGCCGTGAGCAAACCGACCACCACGGCGAAGCCCAGGCGCTGGGCAATCTGGGTACCGCTTTCCAACAGGTGGGGAAGTTCGACGAAGCCATCGACGCCCATCGACGGGCCGCGGCCCTGTTCGCCGATCTCGACGACCGGCACCGCGAGGCCCAGGTCCTCAACAACCTCGGCACCGCTCTCCAGGAGGTGCGGCGGTTCGACGAGGCCATCGAGGCGCATCGGCAGGCCGCGGCCCTGTTCACCGAACTCGACGACCACCACCGCGAGGCCCAGGCCCTGAACAACCTGGGCATCGCCCTTCAGGAGGTGCGGCGGTTCGACGAGGCCATCGAGGCGCATCGGCAGGCCGCGGCCCTGTTCACCGAACTCGACGACCACCACCGTGAGGGCCAGGCCCTGAACAACTTCGGGTTTGCCCTTCAGGAGGTGCGGCGGTTCGAGGACGCCATCGAGGCGCATCGGCAGGCCGCCACCCTGTTCACCGAACTCGACGACCTGCACCGACAAGGCCAGGCACTGGACTGCCTCGGAGGCGCGTTGCACCAGGTGCGGCGGTTCGACGAGGCGGCCGACGCGCACGAGCGGGCCGCGACCCTGTTCGAGAAGCTCGGCGACCGGCACCGCGAGGGCCAGGCGCTGAACAGCTTCGGGGCCGCGCTCCAGCAGTTGCGGCGGTTCGACGAGGCGGTCGGCGCGCACGAGCAGGCCGCGACCCTGTTCGGGCAGGTCGGCGACCGCCTCGGCGAGGGCCGGGCGCTGAGCGAGATGGGTACGGCCCGCAAGCGGGCGCGCGGGGACGACGAGGACCGCGGACCCGGGTTGTGGGGCAGATTCGCGGCGCGGCGTCGGGAGCGACAGGAACGACCGTTCGACGCGATCGCCGCACTCGGCCCGGTCCTCGAACCGACGCAATAGCGCACGGATCCCCCGGCGCATGCTCTGGGGCAAGGACGGCTTCCCGCCGAGTCACGGGCACTCGTCCCCGCGTGGTCGTCGAGCCGGTGCCCGGGCGGAGGCAAAGACGCGGACGGCACCGAACGAGGAAACCGGAATTCCATATTCCGGCTTCCTCGTTCGGCTTTCCCGGTTCGGGTTCGACTTCCCCGTTCCGGAATTCCGGCTTCCGGATTCCCGTCCCCGGTTTCCTCGTGCCGACGGGCCGCTCCGGATCGGCGTCCGAGGATCGCGTCCGAAGATCAGCGTCCGGAGTGGAAGTAGTCCCGCGGATCCCTTTCCGCCCCGTGCCGGCGCGACGCCCGTCGGCCGACCCGACTCGCGGCCGATGTCGCACCGATCCGGTTGTCCTCCAGGCGGGCCAATCGGGCGTCGAGTTCCGCCTCTTCCTTGATCTCGTCGGCGGACGGCGACAGCGCGACGACGAACAACGTGATCACCGTGAAAAGGCTGATTCCGGTGATCAACGGCGCGAGGAATTGGGAGGCTTCCACGCCGTGTGCCATGCCGTGCCTGCCCTCGGTGCGCACACTCATCGCGGACATGCCCGTGTAATGCATTCCGCTGACCGCCAGGCCCATGATCAACGCGGCGCCCCCGGTCGCCGCGAATCCGCTCACGTTCAACGCGGCCCACAGCGCGGCGGTGGCCGCGACCACCGCGATCACGATCGACAGGCCGACCCGGAACGAGTCGTATTCGACCGAACCGTCCAGGCTCATCGCGGCCATGCCCATGTAGTGCATGCTCGCCACGCCGCCACCGGTGATCACCCCGCCGAGGACCAGTCCCCCCGCGCCCGCGTCGCGCCGACCGGCGACCGCCATGCCGATGCCGACCACCACCACCGCGAGCACGAGCGATGTCATCGTCTTGGTCACGTCGTATCGAATCGGTGTCTCGCGCACGGAGAATCCGAGCATGCCGATGAAATGCATGACCCAGATTCCGGTGCCGCCGATCGACACCGCGCCCAGTACCAACCAACGTGCCCGAACCCAACCGCGCACCGCGCGCGCCCGTGTCGTACAGAGCAGCCCCAGAGCCGATCCGACACACGACATGAGATAGGCGATGCCCGGGGTCACAGCTCCGTACGCGAAATGATCTACGTGTCCCATGCCGGCAAACCGCTCCGTTAGTCCAGGCCCCTTCGGAAGCGGGGAATGTCATCGTCGAATCGCCGATGATAGGGCAGCCGGGCCGGCGGTTCTCAGGCGGGTTTGCGACATTCCGAAACGAAGATCGAGAACGTCACCGCCCGTACGCGGAGCTGGAATTCGGATAAAGATCCCGGTAAGCCGGGATCTCGCCGCCGCGTTTCGCGGCCAGTACGCCGTGCAGCACGGCCCGGGCGAATACGTCCGCCGCCGCCGCGTGGATCACGGTCAGCGCGGCGGCCTCCGCGTTCACCCCGTACGGCGTGGTCGGATCGGGCGTGGGCAGCGGCACCAGGGCCGTGGACACCGCGAAGACGGTGTCGCCGTCGTAGAGCGTGTGCACCGGTCGGATCGCCCGGGCCAGCCCGTCGTGCGCGACGCCCGCGACCTTGTGCGCCTGCGACCTGGTCAGCACCGCGTCGGTGGCCACGATCCCGATCGTGGTGTTGAGCGAGGGCGGCAACTTGGCCGACGCCGCAGCGCGGTCCAACGCGGCGGCGTGTTCGGCGTGTTCGGGCGGGACGAGCGGAAACTCGCCGGGCAGGCCGAGGCCGACCGCGTACGGCAGCCCGCCGGTCGGGTCCACCGCCGAGCCCGCCGCGTTGACCACCGCGAGCGCGGCGACGGTGACCCCGCCGGGCAGCACCACGCTTGCGGTGCCGACCCCGCCGCGCAGTCCGCCGACCATCGCGCCGGTGCCCGCGCCCACACTGCCCATCGGCACCGGCGCGTGCTCCGGCTCGGCGTCGGCCGCCGCGATCGCCGCCCGGCCCAGCGCCGCGTCCGGCCGCCGGGCCCAGTCGCCACCGCGTCCGAGGTCGAACAACGACGCGGCCGGCACCACCGGCACCACCTGATGCGGCTCCGTGCCGACCGGGAACCCGCGACCGCGCTCGGCCAGCCAGGCCACCACGCCGCCCGCCGCGTCCAGGCCGAACGCGCTGCCGCCGCTGAGCACGATCGCCTCGATCCGGGGCACCAGGTTGCGCGGGTCGAGCGCGTCCAACTCGCGGGTGCCCGGCGCGCCGCCGCGGACGTCCACCCCGGCCACGAACCCGCCGACCGGGCCGAGCAGGACGGTGGTGCCGGTCATCGCGCCGGCATCGGTGTAGGCGGCGTGTCCGACCCGCAGTCCGGCCACGTCGGTGATCGCGTTGCGCGGTCCGACCTTGTATTCCTCGACGTCGAACATGCGGCCTCCCGAGAGCGATGAACCGTGCTGAGGTCCCTGTTCCCATGCTGCTCCATCCAGCATGTCTCAGAGTTCAAGATTCTCGTCTCAAGCTCTGAGAAAGCTTGTATGGTGCACTGATATCGACGTGGAGGTGGCGCGATGGGGGAGAGCCGGCGCTGGCTGATGCTGGCCATCGGAATGTGCGCACAACTGGCGAGTTGCGTGTTCCTGTACGGCCTCGCCTACCTCGTCCCGGTGCTCCGCGAGGACGAGGGCATGTCGCTCGCGCAGGCCGGCACGGTCGTGGCGTGCCCGACCTTCGGCCTGTTGCTGACCCTGGTGTTGTGGGGCGCCGCGGCCGATCGCTGGGGCGAGCGCCGGGTGATGGCGGTGGGTCTGGCGCTGGCCGGAGTCGCGATCGTGGTGGCCCTGGCCGGCGACGGCGCGGTGTGGTTGGCCGGCTGGCTCGCGGTCGCCGGCGCGTGCTCGGCGGCGGTCAACGCGGCCAGCGGGCGAGTCGTGCTGGGCTGGTTCGCTCCCGAGCAGCGCGGACTGGCGATGGGCATGCGGCAGATGGCGCAACCACTGGGCATGGTGGCCGGCGCCCTGGTGCTGCCGCCGATCGGTACCCACGCGGGTTTTCGGGCCGCCCTGGTCTTCCCGGCCGTGTTGTGTGTGCTGGGTGCGGCGCTGGTCGCGGTAATCGTGCGCGACCCGGCCCGACCCGAGACGCCGGCCGGTGCGAGCAGGCCCGCCTCCCCGTACGACTCGCCGATCCTGTACCGGATACACGCGGCGAGCGCGCTGCTGGTGGTGCCCCAGTTCGTGGTGGTGTCCTTCGCGTCGGACTACCTGGTCTCCGAGCACGGCTGGACCGCGACCACCGCCGGCCGCCTGCTCGCGGCCGTGCAACTGGTCGCCGCGGGCACCCGGATCGCGGTCGGCCGCTGGTCGGACCTGGTCGGCTCCCGGCTGCGGCCGATGCGGACGTTGTGCGCGGTCAACGCCGTGGTGGTGGGCGCGCTCGCGCTGACCTCGGTGATCGGCGGACCGGTCGCGATCGGCTTCCTACTGCTCGCCTCGGTGGCCACGGTGAGCTGGAACGGGCTGGCGTTCACGGCGGTCGCCGAGATCGCGGGCGGCGCGTGGGCGGGTCGGGTGATGGGCATCCAGAACACCGGCCAGAACCTGACCGCCGCCGCCGGACCACCGCTGTTCGGGATGATCATCGGCGGCCCGGGCGGCTATGCCGGCGCGTACACGATCTGCGCGCTGCTCCCGGTCCTGGCCGGGCTGTTGACGCCGGGTCAGGACTCCCGTTCGGAGTACGCGACCATGCCGAGCAGCAACACGTCGATGCCGAACGCGAAGCGCTCGTCGCCGTCGCCGGAGGTCAACGCGTCGGACATCGACATCAGCGTGGGGAAGCGCGAGGCCGGGAGCGACGTGAAGTAGTCGTGGATCCGCCGGTAGTAGGCGTCGCGCTCGGCGTCGGTCGACCCGTGCATGGTGCCCTGGCCGCCCATCTCCAGGCCGGACATCACGGTGTACATCGACAGCAGGTCGGCCGCGAACGCGCTGACCTTCTTGGACAGTCCGCCCGCGCGCAGGATGGCCAGCAGGCGCTCGGAGGAGTCGAGCGAGTTGGGTCCCATCGGCACCGCGCCGATCAGGGCGCGGCCGAGATCTCGGTGTGAGGCGTACACGTCGCGGATCGCGAACATCGCCTCGCGCAGTTGCTCGCGCCAGCGCTCGGGATCCGCGACCGGGATCCGGACCTCCCCGTTGACCCGGTCCACCACGAGCTCGACGAGCTCGTCCTTGTTGGCCACATAGGCGTACAGCGACGCCGCGCCGGTGTCGAAGCGTTGGGCGATCCGGCGCATGCTCAACGCGTCCATGCCCTCCGCGTCGATGATCTCCAGGGCGGCGGTGACGATCGCCTCCTGGCTCAGGGTCGGCTTGCGCGCCGCCCGACTCCTGGGCGACGTGCGCCAGGGCGGCATGGGTACTTCGGGAACCTCGGACACGGCGCCACCTCCTCGATCAACCCCACACCGATCGCTCAGCTTTACGAACACTGTACTTGACGCGAACGCTGTTCGTGACTAAAACAGTGTTCGAAGAGATAACGGCGTTCGAAGCACGAACGGCGTTCGCATTTAGAGGGGGAGACGATGGAAACCGACATCACCAGGGCGGCGCCGGTCGCGGCCGAGCCGGCGGAGCGGCCGTCCTACCCGCTCCGGTGGATCGGCCTCGCGGTGGTCATGGGCGCCGACATCATGGACCTGCTGGACGCCACCATCGTCCAGGTGGCGGGGCCCGGCATCCGGGAATCCCTCGGCGGCACCTCGACCCACCTCCAGTGGTTCTCGGCCGCGTACACGCTGGCGTTCGCGATGTTCCTGATCACCGGCGCCCGACTCGGCGACATCCTCGGCCGGCGCCGGATGTTCCTCGGCGGGGTGCTCGCCTTCACCGTCACCTCGGCGCTGTGCGGCCTGGCTCAATCACCGGAGATGCTGATCGTCGCGCGCGGCTTGCAGGGTCTGGCCGCCGCGATGATGGTGCCGCAGGCGATCGGACTGATCCGGGAGATGTTCGATGAGCGCGAGATCGGCGCGGCGTTCGCGGTGTTCGGCCCGGCGATGGGCCTGGCCGCGGTGCTCGGCCCGATCCTGGGCGGCGTGGTGATGGACGCCGACCTGTTCGGCCTGGGCTGGCGCGCGGTCTTCCTGTTGAACGTGCCGCTGGGTCTGTTCGCCTTCTTCGCCGGCTCCACCGTGGTGCCCCGACCCACCACCCCGGCGGCCGGCACGCGCCGGCCCGGCCTGGACGTGGTCGGCATGGTCCTGGTCACCACCGCACTGGTGCTGCTCGTCTACCCGCTGGTCCAGGGCCGCGAACAGGGCTGGCCCGGCTGGACGTTCGTGTGCATGGCCGGCTCACTGCCGGTGCTGGCGCTGTTCGCCTGGTACGAGGTGCGGACCGGTCGTGCGGGCCGCGACGCGCTCGTGGAGATCAGCCTGTTCCGCAACCGCGCGTTCACCGGCGCCCTCGCGGTCGGCCTGATGATGTTCGGCTCGATGATCGGCCTGATGCTCCTGCTCGGCGTCTACCTCCAGGTCGGCCTGGGCTGGAGCGCGACGCACGCGGCGCTCGCGCTGATCCCGTGGTCGCTGGGCTCGACCGTCGGCGCAGGTCTGGCCGGCGCGGTGCTCGCCGCCAAGTACGGCCGCCGGGTCCTGCACGCCGGCCTGCTGGTCGGCCTGGTCGGGGTGATCGGCATCGGTGCCACCCTCGCGCTGCACGACGGGCCGGTGGACGCCTGGGTCCTGCTGCCGGCGACCACGGTCACGGGCTTCGGCTTCGGTCTGCTGATGGCGCCCTTCTTCGGGATCGCGCTCGCCGGGGTCGGCGACCACGAGATCGGCTCGGCGTCGGGAGTGCTCAACGCGGTCCAGCAACTCGCGGGCGCGCTGGGGGTGGCGCTGTTCGGCACGCTGTTCTTCGGCCACGTGGAGGACAACGTGGCTGCCGCGCACGGAGCGGACGCGGTGCGCGCGGTGTTCGACGACGCGTTCACGATCGGCCTCGTGGGCAGCGCGCTCGCGCTGGCCGCGGGGTGGGGGCTCGCGTTCCTGATGCCGCGGTGGGAACGGCCGCCGGGCGCGGAGGGCGGCGCGGGGCACTGAGTCCCGGGCGACGCACGGCGCGCATCGGCGCCGGACCGGCTTCTGCGCCGGTCCGGCGCCGATGCGTTCGCGGTGTCAGTGGCTGCCGGCGATGCCGTGTCGGGACGGGTCGCCGCCGAGCGAGGATGCCCCGTCGCGGGAGAGCACCGAGGCCCGGCTGCGGAAGGCGTCCTCACGGGCCGCTTCCTGCGGGTGCCGCGAGCGCCAGTACGGGTTGTCGTGGGGCAGATGGCCGCTGACCCGCCCGTACAGGCCGAATGTCATCACCAGCAGACCGACCACGAAGCTGAAGATCACGTTCGGCATCTTGAAGGACAGGTAGTTGATGTCCGGAGTGCCCATCAGGCCCAGATTGACGAACCCGCTGATCACGAACAGCGCGCCCACCACGATGTTCACGGTCGAGGCGGTGTTGCCGCCGATGATCGCGCCGACGATCAGGATCGCGCCGACCACGACCGAGATCAGGCTCAGCGCACCGTTGGTCGACATGCCGGCGACCTCGCGCCCGGTGGTGGAGAAGAAACCGACGTTGTTGGTGAACCCCAGGACACCGAACGTGATCAGCACGATTCCCATGAACCCGCCGCCGTAGCGGTAGACCTGCCCGAGCCGATGATCGACCGGCAATCCCTCGTCCAAGCCTGGCATGGCCGCCTCCCGGTATCCGTTTTGTGGAATAACTCCTCTTTATCCCTCTTCCCGGAAATACCGGATCGACGCGGCCGAAGATCAGCCGGACAGGCGCCGGTCGCCGCCGGCGGGAAGCCCCGGACGGGAGCCGCCCGCCGGTCCGGCTCAGCCGATCAGCTCCACATGTGCCTCGCGGATCCCGTACACGAACGCGTTCGGCATCTGGACCACCGCGCTGCCGGGCACCGGGCGCAGCTCGCGGACCCGGGCGAGCAGTTCCTCGAAGAAGACCCGGATCTCCAACCGGGCCAACGGCGCGCCCAGGCAGAAGTGGGTGCCGAAGCCGAAGGTGATGTGGTCGTTGGGCGTGCGCGTCACGTCGAACCGCTCGGGTTCGGCGAACACCGCCGGGTCGCGATTGGCCGAGCCGTACATGAGCACCACCTGGTGTCCGTCCGGGATCACCGTGTCACCGATGCGCTGGTCCCCGACGGCGACCCGGCACATGTTGTGGATCGGAGTGGTGTACCGGATGAACTCCTCCGTGGCCACCGCGAGGTCCGCGCCCGCGCGCAGCAGGTCCCACTGCTCCGGGTGCTCGATCAGGTACAGGAAGGTACGGGCGATCACCGTGCGGGTGGTCTCCGCGCCGCCGTCCAGCAGCAGCAGGCAGTCGCTCGCCACATCGCCCGGGCCCACCGGCTCGCCGTCGATCCGCGCCGTGGTCCACACCGACATCACGTCGTCCGCCGGGCAGGTCTTCTTCGTCTCGTACAGTCCCAGCGCCGACCGGATGAACTCGCCCGCCGCGGCCCGGCCGTCCTCGGTCAGGTAGCGCGGTCCGCCGCCGAGCGCGATGGTGCGCTCGGACCAGTCCCGCAACAGCGGCCAGTCCCGGTCGGGAAACCCGAGCAGCCGCCCGATCATCTTCGCGGGCAGTACGGACGCCAGGTCGCCGACCACCTCGACGGTGCCCTTGGCCACGGCGGCGTCCAGCAGCTCCACGCACGTCTCGCGCACGTGCGCCTCCCACTCGCGCACGCCACGCGGGGTGAACCACTTGCTCACCAGCTTGCGCCGTTTGTTGTGCAGCGGGTTGTCCAGGCCGATGATCGCCGGGTCGGCGGGCAGGTTCGGGCGGTAACCCCCCTTGTTCCGGTCGGAGTTGACGAAGTGCTCGCTGCGCGCCTCGACATCCTTGAGATCCGCGTGCCGGAAGACGCCCCACAATTCGTTGCCCGCGTCCCACGCGACGGGTTCGTGCTCGCGGAACCACGCGTAGTCCGCGTAGGGGCCGTTCGCGTACCAGTCGCCGTCGAGCAGGTCGAGCCTCGGTCGCGGGGTCGGCGTCGTCGTCATGGGCAGATCCTCCGGATCGCGTCCTGGGCCGGGGCGGGCTCGGGTACGCAATCACGAAGCGGGAGCGGAAACCATAGCCGCGCGGGCGACCGGGCCGGGGCCGGGCCGGGCTGTTGCGCGGGTGGTGGGTCGTTACGCCGGCTTCAGCACGATCTGGCCGTTGTTCACCGCGATCGGCTTCGCGGCGAGCGGGCGAGGGGCCGGGCCGCCGAGGACCGCGCCCGTGGAGGCGTCGAAACTGCTGCCGTGGCACGTGCAGTTGATCTTGCCGGCCGCGACGTTGGCGACCAGGCACTGCTGGTGCGTACACACCGCGGTGAACGCCTTGAAGTCGCCGGCGGTGGGCTGGGTGACCACGACCTTGGCGTCGTCGTAGATCTTGCCGCCGCCGACCGGCACGTCGGCGGCCGCACCGAGCGTCTTGTCGCCGGCGGGGGCGGTGTTCTTCGTGTCGTCATCACCACCGTCGTCGTCGCCACCGCAGGCCACCAGGGTCGCTCCGGCGGCGGCGACGAGGGCGCCGCAGACCAGGATCCGGCGGGTGGGCTCGGCCCTACTCGTCGGCTCGATGCCCGTCGGCTCGACGCTTGCCGGCTCGGTGCTCGGGTCGCTCGTTCGCATGGGGTGCCTCCGTCGTCGGTCCCGGCGCCGGCCGATCGTGCGGCGCCGATGCAACGGAAACGTACGCGAGCGGCTCGTGGTTCGACGGATCGCTGAAGCGAACGGGTGTAACCGGTTCGAGGTCCTCCGGGAGGTCCGGTGGGAGGTCCTGCCGGAGGTCCCGCGGGAGGTTCCGGGAGAGGTCCGCCGAGGGGTCCTCGGCGGCCGGGTCGGCGGGGCCGGCCGGGTCCACCGGCTTTTCGGCGTCGGCGAGTTCGGTGTCCGCTGCCGCTTTCGGCTCGTCCGGTTCGGCGGCGCGGTCCGGCAGGGTGAACTCGATCCGGGTCCCGTCGGTGTACCCGGTGTCCACGGCGATCCGGCCGCCGTGTTGTTCGACGATTCGCTTGGCCATCGCGAGTCCGATGCCGCTGCCGGTGTACGTCTCGCGCGGGTGCAGCCGCTGAAAGGCCGCGAACACCCGTTCCGCCGCCTCGGTGGGGATGCCGATCCCGTTGTCGGTCACGGTGATCCGCCATCCGTCGGACACCGGCTCGGCGGCGATCCGCACCCGTGGCGGCTCGTAGGGGCGCTGGAACTTCACCGCGTTGCCCAGCAGATGCTGGACCAGCGTGGCCAACAGCGCGGGATCCGCGTCCACCACCGGCAGTTCGTCGTACGCCAACTCGGCGCCGGTGTCCTCCACCCGGTCCGCCATGTCCAGCCAGGTCTGCCGGACCAGGTCGCCCAGGTCGACCCGGGCACTTTCCGCGCGCGAGCGGCCCACTTCGGTGAGGGTGACCATCTCGTCGATGAGCACCTGGAGTCGGCGGGCGTTGTCGATGGTGAAGTCGATGTATTGCCGGCCGCGCCGATCGAGCACGTCCTGATAGCGCTCCTGGAGCATCCGGCCGAACGAGACGATCCGGCGCAGCGGATCCTGCATGTCGTGCGTCGCGGCGTGCGCGAACCGATCCAGGTCCGCCCGGGCGAGCCGGGCCCGCCGGGCGTGCTCCTCGACCAGGGCCCGCAGTTCCTCCCCGGCGTGGACCAGATCCCGGGTCTGCTCGCGCTCGGTCTCCAGCGCCCGGTCCCGTTCCGCGACCGACTCGGTCAGCCGGGCGATCTCGGCCTGCGTGCGGCGGGCCTCCTGCTCCGCTGTGCGGGCCCGCGCGTGCAGCTCCGCCATGGTGGCGGCGATCAGATCGAACTCGCGGCTGTCGTAGCGCGCGGCGCGCGCCGGCTGCGCGTTCGGATCGGCCAGCCGGGTGAGCGGCCGCTCGACGGTGCGCCGCAGCGCGGCCTCGATCAGCACGGTCAGCCCGACCACGAGCAGCAGATCACCGCCGAGCACCAGGAGCAGCCCGCGCGAGCGCGCGTCCCCGTCCAGCGTCAGACCCACCACGAGCGCCGCGACGGTGGCGAGCATCACTGCCGCGCACGGCACCCAGATCAGCCGCAACCGGGCGCGCACCGTCCACCACGAGTCCTCGGAACCCGCCATCGGTACCCCGCCCTCTCCGGCCCGCCGTCGCCCGCGCGAAACCCCCGCGCGGGTCCCCCTCGTGGAACCCTTCGTGGAACCTTTCGTGGAACAAGGAAATTGTGGCAGTGCCGGGCGCGGCGCACGAGGGCATGATCGGGCCGCCCGCGTCCGAGTGCTCCGGGCGCACCCGGTGACCCGGAACGATGCGTGCGCACACCTTCCGCGCACAGATTCTTAAGGCATTCATAAATCACCCATACCGGGGTGCCGAGGCCGTGGATCTTCGGGATACGGTCGCAGGGCCGGCCGGGCGCGTTTGGAGAGACGGCGCCGAGCCGACGCACAGCGGGGGATTCCTGCGACCGTCGCCCTCCTCCCACTCGTTGGGGCGACGGTCGAAGGAACCCTTCGTCACGACTTCGTGACCGTGCGGGTATCGGCCTGATTCGTCCCCACCGGGGTATCCATCCGGCCGGTAGCGTCCACAGGCCGAGGCCGTATCCCGCTGAGAAAAATGGTGGTCGAGTGTCACGACGAACGTCGGATGTCGAGGCGACCCCGCACAGGCGTCGAGTGGTGATCGGCGCGCTCTTCTGCGTGGCCGCGGTCCTGGTGGTGGCCGGCCTCGCGTCGACCGGACGCATCTCGGGCCATCCCAGGTCGCGCGGTACCGGCGACGCCTCCCGCGGGTACCACCTCCCGGACCCGGCCGAGGGCGACCGGATCGCGGCGAGCCTGCTCGGCGCGGCGCCCGCCGGTCCGTCCTCCGAGCTGTCGTCGTCGCCCGTGCCCACGGAGTCCTCGTCGCAGGTCGAGCCGCTGCCGGCCTCCGATCCGCTGGAGGCCGCCCCGATCGCGGCGACCCCGGCGATCGGCGCGCTGCTGCACGTGGCGGAAGGGGAGGATCCGGAACACTTCTGCACGGCGAGCGTGGTGCGGTCCCCGAACCGGAACCTGGTGGTCACCGCCGCGCACTGCGTGTTCGGCGACGCCTTCGCCTCCGACATCGCGTTCGCGCCCGGCTATCACGACGGCGTGATGCCGTACGGCGCGTGGGTGCTCTCCCGGATCGACGTGGACCCGCGCTGGGTCGCCGACCGGGACCCGGACTACGACGTGGCCTTCCTCCAGGTGCGCCGCCCGGGTACCGACGACCGGATCGAGACGATCACCGGCGCCGAGCAGGTCGACTTCGATTCCGCTCCCGCCCGCCCGGCCCGCCTGATCGGCTACCCGGACGACGAGGACCAGCCGATCGGGTGCCAGAACACCACGTCGGCCTACTCCGACACCCAACTGCGCTTCGACTGCGCGGGGTTCCCCAACGGCACCAGCGGCGGCCCGATGCTCACCGAGATTGACCCCGCCAACGGCCGCGGCACGGTGATCGGCGTGATCGGCGGCTACCAGGAGGGCGGCGACGACCTCACCTCCTACAGCAGCTACTTCGGTCCCGACATAGCCGCCCTCTACGACCGAGCCCGCACCGCCGAGGTGTCCCCGACCACCTGACCCACCCGGAAAACACCGAAACCCCGGCCGAAGCCGGGGTTTCTCGCCTGTTCGACCAGGTGCCCCCAGCAGGATTTGAACCTGCGACACCCGCTTTAGGAGAGCGGTGCTCTATCCCCTGAGCTATGGAGGCTTCGGGGCCGTGAGGTCCCGCAGGACAGGGTAGCGGAACGGTCGAGGGGGTGGCCGGCGGCTTTGGCGTGGGTCAGGGTTTGTTGACGGTCAGGACGACGGCGGAGTCCTCGAGGGCCTCGAGGGAGTGGGGTTCCTGGGGGATGACGAGGAGGTCGCCGGAGGTGCCCTCGATGGTCTCGTCGTCGGTGGCCAGGCGGACGTGGCCGGTGAGGACGATCAGGGAGGCCTCGCCGGGGCTTTCGTGGGGGGCCAGCGAGTTGCCGGTGGTCAGGGCGATCAGGGTTTGGCGCAGGTGTTGTCGGGATCCGCCGAGCATGGTGACCGAGCTGCGGCCGGACGAGGTGGCGCGGGCCGAGGCGAGTTGCTCCCGGGTGGCCGTCCGGAGCGAGATTTTGTCCATGTATGCCAGTTTCGGGGGCGCTCACTCTCCGCGCATGTTCTGGTGTGCCCGGGCGTGCGGGGACTCCCGGGTCGGGTGATGCTGGGCGGATGGGCACGGCGTACGGCGCTCGCGCGCGACGCATGCTCGCGACCGTCGTCGGGGCGCGTGTCCGAGGTCGGGTTCGAGGCCGCCGACAAGGAGATATCCACTTGCTCGCGCATCGAAGAATGAATCTCATGACCACAGACGAGAGTGTTCGCACCCGCGGGACCGTGTTCGATCGGGACGGATCGCTGGTGGCCGACTACCGGCTGGGCAACCGGTCCGGTCGCCCGGCCGCGCTGGATCTGCGCCTGCACCGGTTCCCGGCCGAGCTCGCCGCGCCCGCCATCCTGACCGCGCTGCCCGGGTGGGTGGTGTCGACCGGCGAGGAGATCGGTGCGGTGCTGCTCGCCGCCGGCGGCCGACTGTTCCGCCATCTGCACCAGTACACCCGCGACCTCGGCCCGGACCTGGGGGACACCGCGTGGACCGAGGCGGGCATCGAGGCGCGCCCGGCGGTGTCCGTGCCGCCTTCGGCGCTGTACGAGAACTGGCTCGCCGCCTACCCGCCGGATCACCCGGATCGCGCCGAGCACCCGAATCCACAGGATGTGGACGGTCTGTACGACGGCCGCACGCTCGGGCCGCTGTGCGGGTTCAGCACCGTGGCGGTCGACGAGGAGCGGGTGGTCGCGGCCGTCCTGGTCAACGACGCCGAGTTGCTCGGGCCGTGGATCAGCGAGGTCTTCCGCGACCCGGACCCGCGGTACGCCGGGCTGGGCGGCCGGTTGTTGCGGCACACGCTCGGACTGGCGGCGGCCGACGGGCTGCCCTCGATCGGGCTCGCGGTCACCGAGGGCAATCCGGCCCGGAAGGTGTACGAGCGGCTCGGGTTCCGCCATCGCGCGTCGTTCATCCAGGTTGTCCTCCCGGGAGGGGAGCGGTAGACACCATGACGCCGAGATGAGACATTAATGTCTCATAAGAATTGAGGATGTTTCATGGCCGGCTCCACCACACCTTCGCCCGAACTCGACCCGACGCGCTGGGCCGTGCTCGCGATCCTGTCTGGGAGCCTGCTGATCATCGCGATGGACGCGACGATCCTGAACGTCGCCTTCCCCTCGCTGGTCGCGGATCTGCGGCCCGATTCGGTCGAGCAGTTGTGGATCATCGACGCGTACGCGCTCGCGCTGTCCGGCCTGCTGGTCACCGCCGGCGCGCTCGGCGACCGCTGGGGGCGCAAGCGACTGCTGCTGGTCGGCTTCGCGATCTTCGCGCTGGCCTCGCTGCTCGCCGTCGCGGCCACCGAGGCATGGCACGTGATCGCGGCCCGGGTGCTGCTCGGCGTCGGCGGCGCGGCGATCATGCCGTCCACGCTGACCATCCTGCGCCAGGTGTTCACCGACGCCCGTGAGCGGGCCCTCGCGTACGCCGTGTGGTCGGCGGTCTTCGGCGGCGGCATGGCGCTGGGGCCGGTCGTCGGCGGTCTGCTCGTGGAGTCGCACGGCTGGCAGTCGGCGTTCCTGCTGAACGTGCCGATCGCGGTCGCGGTGATCGCATTCGGACTGTGGCTGCTGCCCGAGTCGCGCTCGCCGCGCACCGGTAAGTGGGACTGGCCCGGGGTCGGCCTGTCGATCGTCGGCATGGGCACCCTCGCGGGCGGCATCAAGCAACTCGGCAAGGCCGGTGTCGCCGATCCCGTCGCGTGGGTCCTGATGGTGGTGGCCGCGGTGGCCCTGACCGTGTTCGTGCGCCGCCAACTGCGGCTGGCCAACCCGCTGCTCCAGGTCCGGTTGTTCACCCATCGCGCGTTCACCATGGCCGCGACGGCGATCTTCCTGGGCATGCTCGGGCTGGGCGCGGCGTTGTTCCTGCTCAGCCAGTGGTTCCAGTACGTACAGGGGTACAGCCCGGTCTCCGCGGGGCTGCACCTGCTGCCCGCGCCGATCGCGCTGATCCTCGCGTCGATGTTCGTGCCCCCGCTGATGCATCGCTTCCCGCCCCGGAACGTGCTCGCGTCCGGCCTGGCGCTGATGGGCGTCGGGCTCGCGCTGCCGTGGATCGGGCAGCACTTCGGGGACGTGGACTACGTGCTGGTGGGCGTCGCGCTCGCGGTGGTCGGATTCGGCGTCGGTACCCTGGCCACCGTCGCGTCCGTGGTGCTGATGTCCTCGGCGCCGGCCGCCGAGTCCGGTGGCGCGGCGGCGATCGACGAGACCGCGTACGAACTCGGCGCCGCGCTGGGCGTCGCGATCCTGGGCAGCCTGGCGTCCTCGCTCTACCGGGCCGACCTGGCCGATCTGGACCTGGGTCCGGCCGATCTGGCGGCGGTGCGCGAGTCGATCGGCGAGGCGTCGGTGGTCGCGGCTCGGCTCGGCACCGGAAGCCTCCTGGACCGGGCCGGCGAGGCGTTCACGTCCGCCATGACGCCGACCTTCCTGGCCGGCGGCGTGGTCGCGATGATCGCGGCCGGACTGGCCTGGCGGCTGATCCCGCGCGACCTGCAACCCGCGCCGGACACGCACTGACGGCCGGCCGAAACCCATCGGTAGACGACGGGCGCGCGTCCGTCGATGGCGTCGGATAACAGTGGATAAGCCGATATTCGCCGCCGAATCGATGCCGGCTCGCGGAGTCGACCTGGGATCGCCGGGGCAGGGCCGGGCGCGTGCCTTAGGAACATCCGGGCCTCGTCGACCGTTGAGCGGATCGTAGGCACCAAGCGGCACCCCCACAGTACGCATGGGCCGCCCGACGCCGGGCAGGCGCTCGCAGGGGCCGCTATCGGCCAACCTTTCAACAGTACATCTGCGGACGGAATATCACAGGCTTCTCGTTCGTTCGAATTACTGACGAACGCGAATGAAAGCGAGGGCTAGAGCATGCCGACTACACGTGGTGTGGCCCGACAGGGCGCCGAGCGAGTGGCGGCTTCCCGCACGCGGAAGGCTGCCGACGTCGAGCGCGACACGGTCGGTGTGTACCTGGACGAGATCAGCCGCACGAAGCTGCTCGACGCGGAGCGCGAGGTCGAGATGTCCAAGGACATCGAGGCCGGGCTGTACGCACAGAAGCTGATCGACGAGGACGCGGTGCCCGAGGGTGTCGAGCAGGCCGAGCTGGACCGCCTGATCGAACGCGGCGCGCAGGCCAAGGAGCTGTTCATCCAGGCCAACCTGCGTCTGGTGGTGTCCGTCGCACGGCGCTACCCGCGCAGCGGGATGCCGTTCCTGGACCTGGTTCAGGAGGGCAATGTGGGCCTGGTCCGCGCGGTCGAGAAGTTCGACTACGCGAAGGGCTTCAAGTTCTCCACCTACGCGACGTGGTGGATTCGGCAGGCGATCACCCGCGCGATGGCGGATCAGGCGCGCACCGTGCGGCTGCCCGTGCACCTGGTCGAGGAACTGAGCAAGATTCGGCGGGTGCAGCGCGAGTTCGCCCGTGACCACGGTCGCGATCCGGAGATGGCGGAGATCGCCGAAGCGGTGGGCTCCACCCCCGAGCGTGTCGTGGACGTCATCGGCTGGGCGCGCGATCCGATCAGCCTGGACACCCCCGTGGGTGATGACGGCGAGACCGAACTGGGCGAACTGGTCCAGGAGACCGACCCGTTGACGCCGGAGGACATCACCCTGGCGACGCTGCGGCGCGAACAGATAGCGGACCTGGTGGGTCGGCTCGACGGCCGTACGGCCACGATCCTGCGGGCGCGCTACGGCATGGCGGACGGCAAGGAGCACACGCTGACCGAGGTCGGCAAGCAGCTCGGCCTCACCCGCGAGCGGATTCGGCAGATCGAGAAGCAGGCGCTCGTCGAACTGCGCGAGCTGGCCACCGCCCAGGGGCTGGAAGCCGCGTGACGCGGGTGCCGCCGGGGCGCCGGCACACTGGTGCGATGGCGGATGCGGATGCGGAAGTACGCGCGACGAGTGGGCCGGGCGAAGCGAGGCGGCGGGACGCGTTCGGCTGGGACGACCTGCTCCCGGACGTGAGCTCGGACGAGACCGACTCCGGATGGGGCGACGCGCGCACGGCCGCCGACCCGGCGGACCTGCGCCGATTCCTGGACGACAAGCCGCCGCATCACCTCTGACGACCGGCGACGCGAGACTGGGCGACACGAGACTCGGCGATACGAGACGGCGGGCCCGCACCTTTCGAGGAAGGTGCGGGCCCGCCGTCTCACGTACATCTGCCCGGTGCCGTCCGACGCCCGCGCCGGTGTGTGGGTGCGAGTCGGGGCGTGTGTGTGCTGTGTGTGCCGTCGGCCGATCAGAGGTCGGAGCGTGAAGAGCGCGAGCCGGGGACGCCGTGGTTCGGTTGGTTCGCTTCCGCCTCGGGGTTGAGCCGCGCGGCGAGCAGATCGCGGATCTCGACCAGGAGTTCGGTGTCGCTGAGTTCCTTCTCGCCGGCGTGGCCCAGGGCCCGCTTGCGCCTTTCCATCATGTGGTTCAGCGGCAGCACGAGCAGGAAGTAGACGACCGCCGCGGTGATCAGGAAGGTCAGCGTCGCGCCGAGGACCGAACCCCAGAGCAGTTGCACGCCGGTTGCCTGCCCCTTCGCGTCGACTCCGCACGGGCCCTTGATGCAGGTGGTGTAACCGTCCAGGTTCTTGGTGCCGAAGGCACCCACGACCGGGTTGATCATCCCCTTCACGAACGCGGTCACGACCGCCGTGAACGCGGCGCCGATGACCACGGCCACGGCCAGGTCCACGACGTTTCCGCGCATGAGGAACTTCTTGAAGCCGCCCACTGCTTGATTCCCATCGATCTTGATCGGTCGAAGCCTCGAAGGGGCGAACCGATCAATGATCAATACCGGGAACAGTAGTGACCACTGAATACCCCCTGAAGCAGGACAACTCGCACGAGTCTGCTGTCATTCGCGATCCGTCGCAACAGGGCCGTTCGCGAGTCTGTGGATGGTATAGGTCAGCGCCGGTCCGGTCGCCACGCCCGCGAGTTCGGCGGCCACGGGGCGGGGGACTTCGAGGATCAGCAGGGCTCCCGTCGAGGAGCCGGACGATGCCGGCCGGGCCACCACGAGCGCGCCGGGCACGATCAGGCGCGCGGGTCCCGGGTGGTCGGCAAGCGGCGCGGCCAACACGTCGATCCGGTCGCCCGGGCGCAGTACGGCCACCGCGTCGGCGTCCGCGAAGCGCGCGGGCAGGGCGACCGTGTCCGGGTCGCGCGGGGCGCCGGAGCGGGCCACCCGGACGTCGGTCACCGGTTCGCCCCGGCGCAGCGGACCGGTCAGCGCGACCCCGGCCGCCTGGCCCACCGTGTGCAGAACTCCCGCCGGACGCAAGGCCGTCGGCATCTCGACCAGGGTCAGGTCGGCGGGTCCGGGGGTGCTTCCCGCGGCCAGATCGCGCGCCGCCACCACGATCGGTGTGGTGGCCGCGGGTGCCGGGCGGACCGCCACGATCACCGCGAGCACCGCGACGGCGGCGGACAGCGCGGCCAGGCCGCGGCGATGGCGGGCCAGCACGCGCCGCCACGGCGTCCGGGCGCTCGGGGGCGGCGGCGCCCGGAACGCCGGGCCGAACGTCGAACCGGGCGAGGACCCGAACGATCCCGAAGCGGACATCACACCTCCAGCGCGGGCAGCGCGAAACGGCACGGACGGTGCGGCCCGACCCCCGTCGGAACCGGGGCGGGAAACGAGGGCCGAGCCGCGTTCCCACCGTGCCGCGCGCCGCCGCACCCCGGCCGAGGTGTCTCCTCGCCTGTGCACAACTCCGCCCCTGGGGACAACCGGTCCACTCGTGTGAGTGACGACCCGGCCCCGACCCCCACCCGCCTTGGCCTGCGCGCGACACACCCCGCCACGGCGACCCCACACACCACGAAGGCCGCCCCCCGAACCGGGAGACGGCCTTTCGTACGTTTCGACACTGCCACCACGCGGGCCGCGCGCAACCGCGCCCCAGGGCAAAACGCCGGGCCGACACGCTAGGCGGGTCGCTCGACCTCCGCCGTGCCACACGCGCACGAACGCGTCTTCGGCAGCGCCGCGACCACGTCGAACAACAGCGTGCGCAACCGGTCGACGTTGGCCGCGAAGACCTCCATCACCTCGGCGTGGGTGACCCCCTCGCCCGCCTCGACGCCCGCGTCCAGGTCGGTGACCAGCGCGACGGCGGTGCAGCACAAACCGAGTTCGCGGGCGAGTACGGCCTCGGGGTGTCCGGTCATCCCGATGATCGACCAGCCCTGAGCCGCGTACCACTTGGATTCGGCGCGGGTGGAGAAGCGCGGGCCATCGATCACCACGAGCGTGCCGCCGTCCACCGGATCCCAGCCCGACGTGCGTGCCTGGGCGGCGACCACCGCGCGGCCGTCCGCGCAGTACGGGTCGGCGAACGTGGTGTGCACGACCGGCGGGAGGCTGCCGTCGGCGAGCGGGAGCCCGTCGAAGAACGTCTGGGTGCGACCGGAGGTGCGGTCGATCAGCTGGTCGGGGACCACGAGTGTGCCCGGGCCCAGCTCGGCGCGCAGGCCGCCGGTCGCGCACGGCGCGAGCACCTGGGTCACCCCGACGGCGCGCAGGGCCCACAGGTTGGCGCGGTAGTTGATCCGATGCGGCGGGATCGCGTGGTCGCGGCCGTGCCGGGGCAGGAAGGCCACCCGACGGCCGGCCACCTCGCCCAGGAACAGCGCGTCACTGGGCGCGCCGTACGGCGTGTCCACGCGCACCTCGACCACGTCGTCCAGGAACGCGTAGAACCCGGAGCCGCCGATCACGCCGATCTCGGCCGGGGCCACCCCCGCCGGCAGCACGCCGGTCGTCATCGGTCAGGCCGCCGTCGACGTCGTACCGGACGAGCCGGACGAGGACGACGACGAAGAGGACGACGACGAACCCGAGGACGAAGACGAGGACGAGGACGAGGACGAGGAACCGCCCGAGTCGGACGAGGAGGACGACGACGCGGCCGCCGGGGTCGCCGCCGGGGTCGAGGACGTGCTCGAGCCGCGGCTGTCGGTGCGGTAGAAGCCGGAGCCCTTGAACACGACGCCCACGGCCGAGAAGACCTTGCGCAGCCTGCCCTGGCAGGCGGGGCACTCGGTCAGCGCGTCGTCCGTGAACTTCTGGACGGCCTCAAGGCCCTCGCCACAGGCGGTGCACTGGTACTGGTACGTCGGCACGGTCTGGTCCTCCTTCGACAGACAGGTCAGCTGGGTACTGGCACTCTCACCTGTCGAGTGCCAATGGTGCAGCATTCACCGGAGATCCGTCCACCACGGTCGCGGTCATCGGTGTAATGGGTGTCACATCCGGGCTCGGCCGCAGCAGTCGCTGCCCGGTGAGCACCACGAGGAAGCCGATGCCGGCCGCCGCCAGGGTGAGCGCGAATCCGGCGCCCGAGCCGCGCGCGTCGGTCAGCATCCCGGAGAACGTCGAACCGAGTGCGAGGCCCAGGCCGATCGCGCCGGTCAGCCACGTGAATGCCTCGGTCTTGGCCTCGGCCGGGACCAGCGTGTCGACGAGGGTGAAGCCGGTGATCAGCGTGGGTGCGATCGCCAGTCCACACAGCAACGCGACGGGCACCATGATTCCCACCGTGGGGATCGCCCACAGCGGCGCGGTGCCCAGCGCCAGCAGCGCGAACGTCACCAGCATTCGGCGGTGCGCCGCCCCTCGCCAGGCGATCGCGCCGTAGACCGCGCCGGCGATCAGACTTCCGCCCGCGAAGACCGCGTACAGCGCGCCTGCCAGCCCGGGTACGCCGGATTCCTCGGCGAACGCGGTGACCGAGACCTGCACGGTCCCGAAGACCCCGCCGATGCACACGAAGGCCACCACCAGGAGCCGCACGCCGCCGATCCGCAGCGCGGACACGCGCGGCGCGTCGTCGGCCGTGCGGACCACCCGCCGGGGCGCGGTGCCGCGTTGCAGCGCGAACAGCAGCGACCCGATCAGGGTCAGCGCGGCCTCGACGACCAGCCCGGCGGCCGGGTGCACGCCCGTGGCCAGGAAGGTGGCCACCACCGGGCCCACCACGAAGGTGAACTCGTCGGTGACCGATTCGAACGCGAACGCGGTCGGCAGCAGCGGCGACCGCTCCAGGTGCGCGGCCCAGCGGGCCCGCACCATGGAGCCGATCTGCGGCACGGTCGCGCCGGAGAGCACGGCGGTGACGAACAACAGCCACAGCGGCGCGTCGGTGAGCGCGGCGACGATCAGCGCGGCCACCGCCGCGCCGTGCAGCACCGCCCCGGGAACGACCACGGCGGCCTGGCCGAAGCGGTCGGCGAGCCGACCCGTCTGCGGGCCGACGAAGGCGAGCGCGACGGCGGCCGCGGCGGAGACCGCGCCGGCGGTGCCGTACGAACCGGTCGTGTGTTTGACCAACAGCACGATGCCCAGGCCGAGCATCGCGTAGGGCAGCCGCGCGATCAGCGCGGGCACCAGGAAACGCCAGGCGGACGGGGTCCGCAGCAGCGAGGAGTATGTGGATATCACGCGCACCACTCCTCGTGGGCGCGTCGTGCGGTCCGATGCGTGGGCATCGTGGATGTCGCTTCCTGCCACCTGGTGACGCACATGGGAAACCCCGGTGCGCCGAGAGCTGTCCTCGAAAGCGTCCACCGGGGTAGATACCGAAGCTGTGCTTCGGCCGCCGTGCGGTCCTGACGCCAGCCCTGCGTCAGGCAGAGTCGGTGTGTGGAGGGGATCGGCGATCGAGGCGCCGTGAGGCGCCCCGATGGCAATCAATCAACCAACCGATCGTACCTCACGTGTCGCCCTTGACCCCGAACCAGCCCGCGAGCTTGCCGCCCCGGCTGACCGCGCGCAGTCGGTCCTCCGCGTCGTCGCGCACCGTGTCGGTGGCCACCACGAGCAGGTCGTCACCGCGCCGCAGCACGGTGGTCTGCTCGGGCACGAAGCTCTCGTCGTCGCGGACGATCAGAGTGACCGCCGCGCCGCGCGGCAGCCGCAGCTCGCCGACCTCCACGCCGTGCATGCGCGAGCCCGGCGGCACGCTGACCGACAACAGGTGACCCTGGAGCCGCTCCAGCGGCGCGGACTCCACGCCCAGGTCGGTCGGCTCCTGCTCGCCCGCGAAGCCGGCCTTGCGCGCTATCCACGGCAGCGTCGGTCCCTGCACCAGGGTGAACACGACCACCAGTACGAAGGTGATGTTGAACAGCCGCTGGGCGTCCGGGACGTTCTTGACGATCGGGATGGTCGCGAGCACGATCGGCACCGCTCCGCGCAACCCCGCCCAGGACAGGATCAACTGCTCGCGCCACGGTATGCGGAAGGGCGTCGTGGTGACGATCACCGACAGCGGTCGGGCGACCAGCAGCAGGATGGTGCCGATCACCAGCGCCGGGACGATCGCGCCGGCCAACTCGTGCGGGGTGACCAGGAGTCCGAGCAGGACGAACAGCCCGATCTGGGCGATCCAGCCGAGCCCCTCGGCGAAGCCGCGCGTCGCGGGACCGTGCGGGAGCTGCGAGTTGCCCAGCACCAGCGCGGTCAGGTAGACCGCGAGGAACCCGCTGCCGTGGGCCAGCGCGCCGCCGGAGTAGGCGAGCACGCACAGCGCCATCACCGCGATCGGGTACAGGCCGGACGCCGGCAGCGCGACGTGGCGCAGACCGTACGCGCCGATCCTGCCCACCGCGAGGCCGACCACCGCGCCGATGGTCAGCTCCATGCCGATCTCGCCGAGGATCACGTACCACGGTTCGACGTGACCCACGTGGGCGAACGTGACCACCAGAATCACCACCGGTGCGTCGTTGAACCCGGATTCGGCCTCCAGCAGACCGGTCAGCCGATGCGGCAGCGGCAGCTTGCGCAGTACCGAGAACACCGCGGCGGCGTCCGTGGAGGAGACGATCGCGCCCATCAGGATCGCGGTCGACCAGTCCACGTCCAGCACGATCCTGGTGGCGAACGCGGTGATCGCGACGCTCACTCCCACCCCCACGGTGGACAACACCGCCGCCGCCGGCACCGACGGCCTGATCTCCTTCCAACTGGTCGCTATCCCGCCCTCGGCGAGGATTACTATCAGCGCGGCGTAGCCGAGCGTCTGGGTCAGCTCGGCGTTGTCGAAACCTATGCCGAGGCCGTCGTCCCCGATCAGGGTTCCGAGTCCGAGGTAGAGCAGCAGGCTCGGCAGTCCGGTCCTGGTCGCCAGGCGCACCGCTATCACGGCGGACAACATGACGAGGGCACCCAGGAGCAGGACCTGGTTGAGCTCGGGCACGGACACGTGCGTCACCTCCGGCGGTCGTCGGTCCGGCCACCCCCCAGGCGGCCGCACGGAGTGCGGAACAAGAAGGCAGGGCGACGACGGGCAAAGCCGGCGACACCGCGATGCGCAGGCAATCAGCGAGCCATGGGAAGGGGGGCCCTGCCGCGCCGGCGAACCGGCGATGAATTACCTACGCCTGGCGAATATTTTACCAAAGCGAAGGATCCATACCCCACAGGGGTCCCGTCTCGTACCCGTGGCTGTGATGCCGGCGACGCTCGGCTTTTAAGGTGTCCTTGCCGCACCGACCGCATAAGGACCTTGATGCCTCCCTCGAAGACGCCCGACCCGGAGCAGCCCCCCGGTGGCCAGGACGCCTCATCCCCCGGGTGGGACGACTGGCCCACGGGCGAGTGGCCCACATCGCAGTGGGCCGCGGCGGATCCGGTCGCGGCCCAGCGGCGCGCGGACGAACGCGCGGAGCGTGAACGTCGAGCCGCGTCCGAGCCGTACGACGAACCGGAACCGTACGGCGAGCCCGAGCCGTACGCGCCGCACCAGCCGCAAGAGCCGTACGCACCACAGGAGTCCTACGCCGCCCGGGAGCAGCCGTACGCCCAGGAGCCCTACCCGGCCGCCCAGGAGCCGTACACCGCCCAGGAGCCCTACGCACCGCCCGAGCCGTACGCGGAGCCGCCCGCTCCGGCGGCCGTTCCCGCTCCCGCCGCGCCGCCCGCGCCGCGAGCCGGCGAGCCGCCGCGGGTCGAGTCCGCGCCGGTGCCCGCGCCGGCGGCCGAGCCCACGCCCGTCGCCGATCCCGAGCCCGCAGCCCCGGCCGAGGCGCCCGCGCCCGGTGCCACCGCCAAGGTCAAGGAACGATCGACGACCCCCAAGGGGCCGTCCAAGGCGTGGCGCCGCTTCCGGTTGACGGCCATCGTCCTGGTCGTGGTGCTGGCCATCGCGATCGGTGGACTCGGCTGGTGGGGCTGGCAGTTGTCGCGCGACTCGTTCCCGCAGGCCTCCGGCACGGTCCGGGTTCCGGGGCTGACCGGCAAGGTGGACGTGGTCCGCGACGCCAAGGGCATCCCGCAGGTGTATGCCGACACGTCCGAAGACCTGTTCCGGGGGCAGGGCTACGTACACGCCCAGGACCGGTTCTGGGAGATGGACGTACGCCGGCACATGACCGCCGGCCGGCTGTCCGAGATGTTCGGCTCCGGTCAGGTGGAGAACGACAAGTTTCTGCGCACGCTGGGCTGGCGCAAGGTGGCCGAGCAGGAGTACGCGGCCATGCCGCCGGAGTCGCAGAAGTTCCTCCAGGCCTACTCCGAGGGCGTCAACGCCTACCTCAAGGACCACAAGGGCGCCGACGCGTCGTTCGAGTACGCGCTGCTCGGCCTCGTGCACGACGGCTACAAGGCCGAGCCGTGGACCCCCATCGACTCCGTGGCGTGGCTCAAGGCGATGGCGTGGGACCTGCGGACCAACATGCAGGACGAGATCGACCGGGCGCTGCTGTCCGACAAGCTGACGGTCAACCAGATCGACGAGCTCTACCCGCCGTACCCGTACGAGGCGAGCAAGCCGATCGTGCGCGACGGTGCGATCGTCAAGGACGGCAAGACCGAGCGCTTCGCCCAGGAGGCTCCGCCCGCGGTGCCCTCCAAGAGCGCGCAGAGCGCGCTGACCGGCCTGTCCGAGTCGTTGTCCAAGCTGCCCTCGCTGTTCAGCGAGAAGTCCTCCGGTGTCGGCTCCAACTCGTGGGTGGTGGCGGGTAGTCGCACCACCACCGGCAAGCCGCTGCTGGCCAACGACCCGCACCTGTCCCCGTCGCTGCCCTCGGTCTGGTACCAGATGGGCCTGCACTGCCGCACGGTCGGGCCCAAGTGCCAGTACGACGTCTCCGGCTACACGTTCTCCGGCATGCCGGGCGTGATCATCGGCCACAACCAGAAGATCTCGTGGGGCTTCACCAACCTCGGCGCCGACGTGACCGACCTCTACCTGGAGAAGGTCCAGGGCGACACCGTGCTCTACGGCGGCAAGTTCGAGCCGTTCGTGGACGTGCGCCAGGAGACGATCAAGGTGGCCGGCGGCGCCGATCGGCAGATCACCGTGCGCACCACCCGGCACGGGCCGATCCTGACCGACGTGTCCGACGAACTGGAGGACGTCGGCAAGGACGCGCCGATCCCGGACCCGAGCCCGCAGCGCGAGGAGGGCTTCGCGGTCGCCCTGCGGTGGACCGCGCTGGACCCGGGCACCTCGATGGACGCGCTCTTCCAGCTCGACAAGGCACAGAACTGGAACGACTTCCGGGCCGCGCTGAAGAACTTCGACGTGCCGTCGCAGAACGCGATCTACGCGGACGTCGAGGGGCACATCGGCTACCAGGCGCCCGGCAAGATCCCGGTGCGGCGCAGTGGTGACGGCCGCTGGCCGGTGTACGGGTGGGACCCCAAGTACGACTGGGTGGGCACCATCCCGTTCGAGTCGCTGCCGAACGTGTACGACCCGCAGGACGGTTACATCGTCACCGCCAACAACGCGGTCACCTCGCCGGCGTACCCGTACCTGATGACCTCCGACTGGGGCTACGGCTCCCGCAGTCGGCGGATCGAGGAGATGATCACCACCGCGCCGGGCAAGATCGACGCGGCGGCGATGCAGAAGATGCAGGCGGACGACGTCAACCCGGTCGCGCAGTTCCTGGTGCCGTACCTGCGCGACGTCAAGATCGACGATCCGTGGGTGCGCGAGGCGCAGGACCTGCTCAAGGACTGGGACATGCGCAACGACGCGGACTCCAAGGCCGCGGCGTACTTCAACGCGGTGTGGCGCCAGGTGCTCATGCTCGCCTTCGGCGACAAGATGCCGTTCTCGGTCCGGGCCGACAACGACTGCGCGAGCAACCCGACGACCAACCACGTGCAGTGCGGCGACCGGGACGACTCCACCGCGCAGCCGGACGGCGGCGACCGGTGGAACGAGGTCGCGCGCACGCTGCTGGCCAGTCCGGAGAGCCCGTGGTGGAACATCTCCAAGAACCCGGGCGCGATCACCACCCGGGACGGCCTCCTGCACAAGGCGATGACCGAGGCGAAGAAGGACCTCACCTCCCGGCTCGGCAAGGACATCGACACCTGGTCGTGGGGTCGGCTGCACACGCTGACGCTGCGCAACCAGACGCTGGGCACCGAGGGGCCGGGCGTGGTCAAGTACATGCTCAACCGCGGGCCGTACCGGATGTCCGGCGGCGAGGGCCTGGTCAACGCGACCGGGTGGAACGTCGCGCAGGGCTACGAGGTGACCACCGTGCCGTCGATGCGGATGGTGGTGGACCTGGCCGATCTGGACGCGTCCCGGTGGATCAACCTGACCGGCGCCTCCGGGCACGTGTGGCACGACAACTACACCGACCAGACCGACCTGTGGCGCAAGGGCAAGACGCTGGCGTGGCCGTACACGCCCGCCGCGGTGGACAAGGCGGCCAAGCACCGGCTGGCCCTGGTCCCGGGCGACCCGGTCGCTCCGGCGGCCCCAGCCGGGCCGTGACGGCGGCCCGCGGCGGTGCTACCGGCTGAACCGGTACACCGCCGCGGGCGTCACCGCGATGTCCACGGGCACGTCGTGCGGCTCGGCCGGCACCCGGTCGAGCACCTCGTCGTCGTACAACAACACCACCGTCACCGCCGCCCGCACCCGGGTGAGCGCCCGATCGTAGGACCCGCCGCCACGGCCGAGCCGAACACCCCGGCGGTCCACCGCGAGCCCCGGCACCACCAGGACGTCCGCCGTGCGCACGCCCTCGACGCCCAGCCGCGGTCCGATCGGCTCGCGCAGCCCCCGGCCCGCCGGCACCAGCGACGCCGGCCCCTCGTACACGGCCCAATCCAGGTCGTTGTCCGCCAGCAACACCGGCAGCAGCACGCGCCGGGTCGATCCGGCGGCGAGGTCCTCGGCCAGATCCCGCCCGCCCGGCTCGGAGCCCACCGGAACATAGGCGGCGACGGTCTCGGCGCGGGCCACCTCGGGGAGCGCGAGGAGCGCGTCGCGGAGCGCGCGACACGCCGCGACACGCCGATCCGACCCCATGAGTGACCGTGAGTGCAACAACTGTGACCTCAGCGTGGCCTTGTCGTTGAGGATGTCCTTCATGCTGTTCCCTGAATGACGTGTTTGGACGGGTTACCGAAGGAGTCCGCGCAATCGACACAGTTCGCGCCACCGCACCGGACCCGGATCCCGCATGGCCCTGACTTTCGAACGCCTCCTGATCATCCTGCTGGTCGGCGCGCTCTCGGTGGCGGTCGGCTCGCTGGCGGTCGCCGTGCGTCGGCTGCGCGCGATCGCCGGGAACGAACTGCCCGAACTGCGGCACGAGGTCACCCGCCTGGAACTCAGTCGCGCCGAGTTGGAACGGCTGTCGGTGACCGACCCGCTGACCGGCGTGTGGAACTACCGCTACCTGCAACTCGTGCTCGACCGCGAGGTGATGCGCGCGACCCGGTTCGGCCGGCCGCTCGGGTTGCTCATGCTCGACCTCGACCATTTCCGCGACGTCAACGAACGGCACGGTCACCAGGGCGCGAGCGCGGTGCTGCGCGAGGTGGCCCAGCGGCTCGCCCTGGAGATCCGCCAGGTGGACACGATCGCCCGGTACGGCGGCGAGGAGTTCGTGATCCTGCTGCCCGAGACGGACGCGGCCGGCGCGGCCAAGGTCGCCGAACGGTTGTGTTACGCCGTGCGGCGCGGCACGTTCGGCGCGGCGACCGACCCGGTCCGGCTGACCATGGCGATCGGCACGGCCGTACTGCCCGGCGACGGCACCCACTCCGCGACCCTGCTGCGGGCCGCGGATCGGGCACTGGGTCGGGCCAAGCGGGCGGGTGGCGACCGGTTCTGCGGCCCGGATCCGGTCGAGGGCGGACCGGCGGGCGACAAGCGTCCGATCGCCGGGCTTAACGGGACCCCGGGCGACCTCACCCGTTAGTGTGCGAGCCATGCATGCGCGTCGTTCGTTCCACATCACCAAGGCCGTCGTTCCCGCCGCCGGCCTGGGTACCCGCTTCCTGCCGGCGACGAAGGCCACGCCGAAGGAGATGTTGCCGGTCGTGGACACGCCGGCCATCCAGTACGTGGTCGAGGAGGCGGTCGCGGCCGGGCTCACCGACGTGCTGATGGTCACCGGTCGCAACAAGCGTCCCCTGGAGGACCACTTCGACCGGGCGTACGAACTGGAACACGCGCTGGCGGCCAAGGGCGACGTGGATCGACTCAAACTGGTCCGCGAGTCGAGCGAGTTGGCCGCGATCCACTACGTGCGCCAGGGCGATCCGCGCGGCTTGGGCCACGCCGTGTCGTGCGCCCGCCCGCACGTGGGGGACGAGCCGTTCGCGGTGCTCCTCGGCGACGACCTGATCGACCCGCGCGATCCGCTGCTGAGCACGATGTTGCGGGTGCGCCGGGAACTCGGCGGCAGCGTGGTGGCGCTGATCGAGGTGGACCCGGCACAGATCCACCTCTACGGCTGTGCGGCGGTCGAACCGCTGGCTCCGGGCGTCTCCGAGCCCGGCGTGGTGCGCGTCACCGACCTCGTGGAGAAGCCGGAGGCGGGCGGCGCCCCCAGCAACTTCGCGGTGATCGGCCGCTATCTGCTCGACCCGGCGATCTTCGACGTGCTGGAGAGCACTGCGCCCGGTCGGGGCGGCGAGATCCAACTGACCGACGCGCTGCGGGTGCTCGCGGGTCGCGAAGCCGCCGACGGCGGCACCGTGCACGGCGTGGTGTTCACCGGCCGCCGGTACGACACGGGTGACCGGGCCGACTATCTGCGTGCCATCGTGAAGCTGGCATGCGAGCGTGAGGATCTGGGACCCGCGTTTCGGGCCTGGCTGAGGCAGTACGTGAACGAGGAGATGCAGGCATGAAAAGCGTCGAGGACCACCTTGCCGGGATCCTCGGACGGATCGCGGCGCTGGCCCCCCTCGAACTGCAACTGCTCGACGCGCACGGCAGCCTCCTGGTCGACGAGGTCGCCGCCACCGGCGACCTGCCGCCGTTCGACAACTCGTCGATGGACGGCTACGCGGTACGGGTCGCGGACGTCGCGGACGCCGGTGAGCGCTACCCGGTGGTGCTCGACGTCGTCGACGACATCGCCGCGGGCAACGCGCCGAAGATCGCGATCGGATCCGGCACGTGCGCGCGGATCATGACCGGCGCGCCGCTGCCGGAGGGCGCGGAGGCGATCGTGCCGGTCGAGTGGACCGACGCGGGCATGCCGACGGTACGGATCACCCGGGCGCCGTCGAGCGGCCAGTACATCCGGCGCCGCGGCAGCGACGTCACCGCCGGGCAGACGGTGCTGGACGCGGGCACCGCGGTGGGCTCGGCGCAGGTCGGCCTGCTCGCCGCGATCGGCCGCGAGCGGATCCGGGTCCGGCCCAAGCCGCGCGTGGTGATCCTGTCCACCGGCAGCGAGCTGACCCAGCCCGGCCGGCCGATCGGCCCCGGCCAGATCCGCGACTCGAACAGCTACATGCTCACCGCCGCCGCACGCGAGGCGGGCGCCATCGCGTACCGGGTCGGCAACGTGCCCGACGACCCCAAGATCCTGATCGACACCATCGAGGACCAGTTGATCCGGGCCGACGTGGTGGTCACCACGGGCGGGGTGAGCGCGGGTGCCTACGACGTGGTCAAGGAGGTGCTCTCCGAGCTGGGCACGGTCGAGTTCGGCAAGGTCGCGATGCAGCCGGGCATGCCGCAGGGCTTCGGCGTGATCGGCCCCGACGAGACGCCGATCTTCACCCTTCCCGGCAATCCGGTCAGCGCGTTCGTGTCGTTCGAGGTGTTCGTGCGTCCGGCGCTGCTGCGCATGCAGGGGGCCGAGGTCACCGAGCGGCCGATCGTGCGGGCCACCTGTTCGGCGGCGCTGAAGTCCCCCGAGGGCAAGCGCCAGTTTCTGCGTGCCTGGTACACCCCGCCCGCGGCGGGAGTCGGCGAGGGCACCGTGGACCCGGTCGGCGGCACCGGCTCCCACCTGCTCGGCAGCCTGGCCAGGGCGAACGCGCTGATCACCCTTCCGACCGACGTCACCGAGGTCGCCGAGGGCGCCGAGGTGTCCGTGATGCTGCTCGGCTGAGCGCCGCGATCGAGCGCCGAGATCCCCGGCCCGGGGGGGGGGGGGGGGGGGGGGGGGGGGGGGGGGGGGGGGGGGGGGGGGGGGGGGGGGGGGGGGGAGGGAGGGGAGGGGGGGG